>DBLC01000024.1:2164-15821 GCA_002297935.1 Dialister sp. UBA734 | reverse complement strand
CTGGATCTGTTGCCAAGAGATGATCCAGGACTTCTTGGGAATTGACGCACATAGACCGGAATTTATAACAATTGAATTCTTTGCCATCTTTTCCTACTCTCCGATGTTTGAAAATAACCGGTCCTGGAGAATCGTGATAAACCCATGCGGCGATAAGGAGAAGAAATGGGGATATGAGAATACCACCACAGATAGTAGCAATAATATCAAAGATTCTCTTGGTGATCTGATTCGATTTTCTTGCCAAATTGTTACGAATTTGAAGAATCATGATTTTCGCATCAAAGAAGGATTCTACAGTCACATTGGACATAGGCACGGCTACCAAGTTTGGTACGACACCTACATTTCTTACCAAACTTTGAGCTTTGTAGACAAGATCAGAGAGTTGTTCTTGAGAAATACCAGGAGCCGCAATGAGAACAGACTGTACGCCAGTTTCTTTGATGACTTTTTCCATATCTTCGAACCCTCCAAGCACTTGGCATGATGCGTCATAAGGGGTATTGTCTTCCAGGAAGCCTACAATGCGATAGCGCATGCCCGTATCATTTTCTATCTGGTGGGCAATACATTCTCCGGTTTTCCCTGCCCCTACAATGAGTACCGGTGTCTGGAATGCTTTGGATTTCTTCATCATGCGATTCAGAAAAACTCTAATGATGCAAAGAAATGCAAAAGAAATCACAGGATAGAGCATGACATAAAGACGGGAAACATCACCCGCTACTTGCGCCAAGAACATGAGAATGATGGCAAAAACGGTACCACCTAAGCAAGCCCAGAAAAGGCGCTTCGTCATCTGATAGATGAGCATTCGTTTCCCGTAAAGCCCTTCGTAAAGCATAAATGCTATGTATACCAGCGGTACCCAGAAGTATTGATACATAGGGGCAATACGGTAAACGTTATGATCTATGAAAAAGTTGCGGATACTGAGTGCTAAAAGCCCTGCTACAACTAAGGCTATATAGTCGCCAATCATAAAAATACATGAACCTAAAAGTGATTTTTCAGTTTCTTTTGGATGTGTCATAGATGTCGTAGTTCCTTTTTATCATATTTTAGTCAGTCGTACAGATTCTGAACTATTTTTATTATACCGCTTTTGGTTGGAGTGGGCTAGATGGGAGGAAGGAGAATCGAGTATTGAGATTTGAGTATCGAGTAAATCTCTGTCATTATTTGCAGTGCCACCTGATAGTACTAATGCAATGATAAGTTTTCCACCTGTCTGCCAGCCGTTAGTCTCAATTCTCTTTACTCAATTCTTCTTATTCTATTTCTTATGCTTCAATATATAATCATACAAATCATTGTGCAGGATTTTCTTGTATTTCTCTACGCCTGGCTGATCGAATGGATTGACATCGGCCATAGCCCCTTCGTAGGCAACAGTCAGGAAGAAGAAGTACATCAGGGCACCGATGTGGAATGGGGTCACTTTTCTAATGGAAATGGTAGCACTCATGCGACCGTCTTGTGCCAGTGCTTCTTCGTTGGCATGTTTGGCCGTGCGAAGCATGTAGCTCATGGGCACCATACCACTGGTTTCTTTTTCATCACAAAGGACAGAAACATCTTCTGCAGGTTCCTGAACGGTAATGAATTGTACCAGTTTGTTTTTCTTTCCTTCCTGATGTTCTTGGGTCAAGGAATGCATATCGGTGGTTCCTATAGCCGTGACAGGAATGCGACCATAGTGAATTTCATTTCCTTCTATGTCGCATTTCTTTCCCAAAGATTCACCTAAAAGCTGGGCATACCACCAGCCCAAGGAGCGCAAGCGATCGCCGTATGGCATGATGACTTCCGCATCGATGCCATGGTTTTTCTTGGCGATATATTTCAAGAGGGCTAAATATAAGGCTGGATTATCATGAATATCTTCAGACTGGCATTCTTCTTCTGTCATTTGGGCACCGGCTAGGAAATCTTCTATGGAAATGCCAGCCAGTTTTGCAAATACCAGTCCCACAGGAGAAAATATACTGAACCGTCCGCCGATTCCTTCTGGGACGGTAAAGCAAGGCCAGTTATTTTCTTGCGCCATAGGGCGAAGTTTACCTTTTTCTTTATCAGTCACAGCCAAAATGGTTACATCACAAAATGACGCCAATTGGCTTTTCAGCAGCCTTGCTGCCATAATGGGTTCTAATGTGGTTCCTGATTTAGAGATCACCATTAGTAAGACTTTCTGTTTCCACCAGACTCTTGCACCCTGTCTGCGAATTTCTTCTACCAGATGTCCTAAGCTGACAGGATCTAAGTTCTGTCCTGCAAAATAGATTCTAGGATAGCCATTTCTTTCTTCTTTCGTGAGTTGATTCCAGTAAGGGCCACAAAACAGGTCAAACAAAGCTTGGTTGCCCAGATAGGAACCACCAATACCGATAGAAATAACTGCATCTTGCTCTTTTGCCAGCGTTGTCAGCTGTTCAAGCCGTTCCTGTTCTTCTGCAGAAATCAGGGCTTCTTCTTGCAGGATATAGGGCAAATACGTAAATAATACGGAGCTGCCGTCAGGCCCTACCCCCTTCTGGCGTATCTTTTTTAGTGTATCTGTTGCTTGTTGAATTTGCTTCGTGTATTTTTGAATTTCTTTTTCTGTAATTCCCCATGTTGCATGACATACATGAGTCACATCTACCATCAGTTCATCTTGAAAATACAAAACTTTCTCCCCATTTCTAATGTGATCTTTGTTATTTTAATAAATATCTATACTTTCGTATTATATATTATACCATTACCCCCCCGAATTTTTCAAAAAATATTCTAATTTCTGAATTATTTTTACATTTTTAAAGTATTAAGGAAACGCTAATTTGATTAAAGAGTTTGAGATTATATGAATTTTTATAGTCTCTAGCTAATTGCAAAAATATTTTTGCGTTATGCTTGCTTATAGTTCGTCTTTATGATATACTTCAAATAGGTAAGAGGTATAAATCAGCTGCGCACGGTACCGATAAAAAAACGCAGTGTGATGATGACCTGCAGTCTTGCCTCCGAATGAGTAATCCATAAAAGGCCCAGCTGGACACAGCTGCTCAAACGGGTGAGGGATGTGAAGCATTTCATAGTTCTCACAATGTACAAAATTACATAGCTCGGGAAGTCATTTTCCCTCTCAGGAAGTTCCACATGAGAAACAGAAGTGTATCTTGGTTGTTCCGCAGCAGTCAAGTCCATGGAGCCTGTTTTTCGTGTGGACTTTTTGCGTTTGCCTGCAAGAAAACACAGCGAGGAATGTTATCACCAGCGGGAAGGGCGAAATAACACATATTGTGATAACGCGCTAGATTTGCTGCTTTTGCTTTGTTCGAAATATGATCTCACCGTTACGATTTGATACAGGAAGCCTTTTCCGTTGGTACTGATTGTGTCCCTTCGGGCCACTCTATCCCCGGCTTCGCCGCCCCTTCTTCAAGGGGCCACACGCTAGTGAAACTACCATTTCCATACATAGTGATTTACTACATGCAAAAATTTATACCATGTTTCTCGATAGACACAGAATATATGAATGACAAGCCACTAAAGTAATAAGGCCTGTTGCAATGATGAATCCGTGAGAGTCATTTCTAGCATAATAAAAAGACGTTGAGGGACTGAATCCTTCAGCGTCTTTTTGATTAGATATTGAAATATTGTTTGATGTAATCCACGAAGATACGAACTGGTGTGGACTGGAGCATGGCTTCTTTGAATACCAGGTGGCTCGGGCGGAGGATGGGGCGTTTTTGCCGGTCGTAGATCATTTCTCGATTCACATCGGGAGAGCATTTCGGAAGCAGGTCCGCCGGGATGAGGGAGTGTCCCAGTCCCTGATTGACGATTTCCACGCAGGTCAGGCAATCTGATACGGTGAGCATGAAGTGCGGGGCGTCGGAGAAGTTTTGTCTCCACCAGCGGCTTCTAAGTTCATCCAAGGTGGGATCGCTGCGGTAGCGGATGGAGGGCTGGTCTGGCAGGGTGGCGTAGTCGATTTTCTTCGCGGAAATCAGATACAGCGGCGCATCTTCCAGAAGAATATCCGAATCGGGCCATTCCTGATTGCCTCTGACAATGGCCAGGTGGATGTCTTCTTTTTTGACCAGTTTCACCAGTCGATCACTGGTATCGGTGGTGAGGGAAATTTCAATGTCGTTGTATTTGTCCACGAAGCCTTTCAAAATGGCAGGCATATGGGACTGGGCAAAGGATTGGCTGGCGCCGATGCGAAGCACGCCGGAAATGGAATTCGGTTCGTGGGTCACGTAGTTTCGCATGTCCTGGTACTGCTGCAGTTCTTTTTCAGCAAAGGAAAAGAGCCGATTTCCGGCATCGGTGAAGTGGACCCCTTTATTGGTACGGATGAAAAGTGGGCAACCGATTTCTTTTTCCATTTGGCTCAAACGATAGGTCAGCGATGGCTGGGTCATGAAAAGCCGTTTGGCAACTTTGTTGATGCTTCGTTCTTCTCGAAGATATATCAGGATTTTCCAATCCGTATTGTTCATTGAAACTACCCCTTTATCGTGGATAACATGGTTTATATAAAGCGATATAAAATAATTTTATATAGTATATCACTTTTCTTTTTTTATTGCTATAAGGAAATTGGGAGAACTGCGATTTTGCCGATGTATAATTCATATATAAATTCACTTTTGAGAAATAATGCGTAGTGCGTAGTGAGGAGCGCGTAATGGTGGTGGCGGCGCACAATTCATAAAGCGCCGCAAATAGGATATGAATTTATAATAAAAAAGCGTCAATAGATTTTGCATTTGTAAAATCTATTGACGCTTTTTTCTGATTCATACATAGTAGACATCTCATAGAAAGTAATCCATAAGATTGCCAACTGCATACTTTCATAAAAAAGGGGCATTGGGGCGCTTCCAAATTTTGTGCGCCCCTTCCTCCATTACGCACTACGCATTACGCACTACGCATTATTTTCCTATCAAATCTTTCTAATCGCTACAAAAGATCCTCCAACAATTCCCCCATAGGCAGCGGGACGTTCAGGAAGGTATCGAAGGTGGCGAAGACCAGAATCAGCATCCCCGCCAGGACCAGAAAAATGTAGAGCGGACGGATTTTGAAATAGAATAGACACAACAAGAGATACACCAGCGCCGCCGGATAGAATCCGACGAAATACATGAGCACAAAGAACAGAATAAACGCGCCAAACATGACCCAGAACTGCTTAGGCAAGAACCCATCAAAAATTTCTGGCAAATCATTGACCACTTTGTGCTCCCGCCGATAGTCCCGGAACATATGCCCCACCCGGATGGTGGTCAAGAGCACCAACAGTCCAATGACGAAATGGGGATAATGCCGGGCCCCCAACGGGAACTCCTGGGTCAAGTACAGGAAAAATGCGGAAAATAAGTACATAAATCCGCAGATGTAAATATCTGATTTTTTCATGAAACACTCCTTTTTAGTGACTGGTGACTAGTAGCTGGGGATTAGTAGCTAGGCCCTAGGGATTGGGAAATAGCGATGACTCCTGCGGCGTCACAGCGACTAGCTCCTAGCTGCAGGTGACAGGTTACTCAGGTTTCTCAGGTTTCTCAGGTTTCTGAAGGTTCAGAAGGTTCTGAGGGTTCTCAAATGTGCCAATAGCCGCTAGCGTTATTATCCACTAAAGTCCCCTTCCTCTGGAAGGGGATAGGACTTAAGCGTAGCGAAAAGTCTAGGGGATAGCTCGCACTAGCGATATGAAATCCATTTGTCTCTATGCCCTTAGGCGTCTTTTATAGCGGTATAACAGACGCTACTTTCACCCTCCCCGCACACCGCACCAGCTGACACATCTCATAAAACGCGTCCCCCCTTGGAGAAGCAATGCTATTAAGTTAAGGATTTGCGTTGGTAGGTATGATTCCGCTAGTGAGTATAAGGTTCTGAAGGTTCTAAGGGTACAAAGGGTTCTCACGGTCCTCGAATGAGCCGATAGACGCTAGTGGTATCATCTCATTCGGGGCCCTTTAGAACCCTCAGAACCTTCAGAACCTTGTCCGCAAAAGAAATCATCGCATATTTTGCTTAACTTAACGATATTGCCCTTGGAGCAGGAGCCACATTAGCATGAACACGCTTCTTTCACTCTTCCCATGCACCGCACCAACGACGCATCTCGTAAATCACGTCCCCCCTTGGAGAAGGGGGCAGGGGGATAGACTGCCTCCAGCGATTTCATCCGCTTTGTAAGACCAGCCATTATGGCACTATCTCACATCTTGCTTTTTCTGCTTCTACTGCATTATGTCCCTTCGGGACATTTCTATCCCCGGCTTCGCCGCCCCTTCTCCAAGGGGCCACATTAGCATGAATACGTTTCTTTCACTCTTCCCATGCACTGCACCAATGACACACCATAAATTGCGTCCCCCCTTGGAGAAGCAATGCTGTTAAATTAAGGATTTGAGGCAGTAAGCATGATTCCGCTTGTGGTTACAGGTTACTCAGGTTTCTCAAGTTACTAAGGTCGCTCAGGTTCCTCGAATGTGCCGACAGACGCTAGCATTATCCTCTCATTCGGGGAACCTGAGGAACTTGAGAAACCTAAGCCACCTGAGAAACTTTGACGCGAAAGGAATTATCGCCTATTTTGTTTCACTAAACGACATCCCCAAACAAGGCCATAAAGGGTTATAAAGGGTTATGGTATTTCCGTAGAATCATAACCTTTTATAACCCTTTACCAATGTATTACAAGATGAATGTCACAACCGATTTCTTGCTGCATAACCTGCCCGAAGGGCTACCCTTCGAGGAAACACGTACTATGCCCCAGTGTTTCCCTAGCGGAATACCAATTATTTCTGGTACAGCTTCGACACTACATTCTTACAGAAATCCATCTGTTCTTCGATCATCTTGCCCAGTTCTTTGCTGTCCTTGAAATCGATGACCATGCCGGCTTTTTCGTGAGCAGACTTCACTTCCGGGTCTTCCATGGTCTTCTTGAAAGCATCTTCGTAAAACTTAATGATATTGTCCGGGGTGCCCTTCGGTGCTACCAAGGCACGAGCGGAGCCGTACCACTTATTGTAGTAGCCCAATTCACCCAAGGTCGGAACATCCGGCAGGGCCGGGTCTCTCTTTTCCGCATAGACGCCGAGGACCTTGAGTTCCGCGTTTTCGCCATTGATCAGTTTCGCTACATCAGCCACTTTCGCACAGGAGAAATCCACTTCGCCCTGACGGAGAGCCAGAAGCTGGTCCGCGGTGCCGCCGTAAGGAACGGCGTTGTATTCAAATTTCGCAGACTGGGCGAGCAGCTGGGCTGCGGTGTGGTTGGACGCCTGGACGCCATTGGTGGAGCACTTCAGCTGTCCCGGATTGGCCTGGGCATCGGCTACCAGGGATTTCAAATCATTCCATTTCGCATCTTTTCTGACAACCACCACGGCAGTTTCGGTCAAATGGTTACAAATCGGAACGATGGACTTGTCAGTGAAAGCAGACCCTTCCATCTGTGCCAACGTGGTGTAAGTCGGCAGATTGATGAAACCGATGGTATAGCCGTCCGGTTTGGATTTGGAGAGTTCCGTCCAGCCAATCTTGCCATCAGCCCCCGGTTTGTTTTCAATCACCAAAGTCTGGCCCACATATTTCTTTGCACTATTGGTCAGAAGACGAGCCCCTGTATCGGTACCAGAACCAGCTTTGTAGGCTACGATGACCTTCACGTCCTTCGTTGGTTTCCAAGCAGCCCCACCTGCATTGTCACTCTTAGCCTTGCCGCCGCAACCGCCAATCAAAAGACCTGCTGCCACTGCTGCCATACCGATCCAAGCCAATTTCTTATTCATATGTCTGCCTCCTTAAAAGCCCTAAGGCTTCCCCATAAAAAGAGGAAACCTGGACACCCCATGCTTCCCCTCACCGCCGGACACGCCAGCGAAATGCAATCCATTGACACCTGTCAGAGCATGTATACCATGTACGTTTCCCTACTGGTTATACAGGTTATAAAAGGTTATGTAGGGTTATGATATTCCTAAAGAGTCATATCGTCAGCCCCCTATCATTCGCTTTAAAATGATGTAGCCTTTTTTACAACAGATTGCTCACTTTTTGTATTATACTATTTCGATTTTCTGTAAATAATGTGTAAAGAGCTATGGATTGCCCAATCAAAACAAGTATACACTTATTAATTTTGCATTTCATACGCAAGAAAGGTAAAATTGCCCGATTATCAGGAAATATTCCTCATTTTCCCAGCGAACCAACGATTTCACAATTCATTCATGCATCAGATGAATAGCACTTGCACCATTTTATGTCAAATTGGAATAAACGAAAAATTGACAAAGAAAGCCTTTCTGTTGATGAGAACTTTACAAATGGCAGGTATGATGGAAATAAAAATAGAAATGAAAATCATAGATACAAATTTCCCTATACCAAAAATATAGTAAGGTGATCATTCTGCCTTGACCGTCTGGCTAACAAATCAAATGTACCGCCTGGTACAAGGTTATAAGGGTTATAAAAGGTTATGAAACTACCAAAAATCTCATACCCTTTTTAACCCTTTATAACCCATTAGCAGAGCGGTAGATTAGCCTTGTTTTACAAATGAGCATGGCAGAATCATAACCTATATATTGGTGGTATCCTACGATTTGGATGTGCCACCGTTCCTAACACTAAAGAGGTACTACCATGATCAAACTACTCTTCCTCTCCCACCCCCAAAGCAGCGAACCCCCGATGGCCTACTTCATCATGAAAGAACTGGTGAAAAAAGCCTACCTGGAAAGCCGCATCACCATGGATACCGCTCGGCTCACCAAGAAAGGCACGCCCCTAAACGACGCCGCCCGGGCCGAACTGGCAGTCCACCAGATTCCCGCGAACGACACCATCCCCTTCGCCCTGGCCTGGAAAACCTACGAAAACTACGACTTCATCCTTACCATGGATGACACCGAAGAAAACGAACTCTTCAACACCATCGGCGGCGACGTGGATGAAAAAATCCACATCCTCTCCGACTACGCCAAGAACCACGCCCCCATCCCCAATCCCATCACCGGTGCCTTCTGGGACGACGTATACGAAACCTCCGCCGCCGGCTGCCAGGGACTATTGGAAAAATTAGAAGATTGGATACGGTGATAAGCGGTATTTCCTCTTTATTCTCATTGCGGTCTTACCGCTATGCAAAAGGGTTATAATTCTGCCTTGGCTGTATCCGTAACATAGTGAATATACCGATTGGTACAAGGTTATAAAGGTTAAAAAGGGTTATGAGACTAACGATGATCTCATAACCCTTTTTAACCTTTTGACAGGCGTTGTATTCAGTTTTTTAGATACAAGAATATAGCAAAATTATAACCTACCTGAAGGGCTAACCTTTTTCACCAATCTGTCCGTAGTACGCTTTCGGTCCATGTTTCCTCTGATAATGTTTATCCAAGATATAAGAATCCATGGAAGCCTTTGGATTGAGCAGCAAGGTTTTCAAAGCCATTTCTGCCACTTCTTCCAGTACGACCGCGTGATACACTGCTTCTTCTGGTGTTTTTCCCCAGGTGAAGGGCCCGTGATTTTTGACAAGGACGGCCGGCACGGCTAGGGGCTTTTTCCCCTTAGCTTTCACCGTTTCGATGATCACTTTTCCTGTATTTCCTTCATAATCTTCTGCCACTTCTGCCTCAGTCAAAGCACGACTAATGGGAACGGGTCCATAGAAATAGTCCGCATGGGTGGTTCCCAGAGCAGGGATTTCTCGTCCTGCTTGGGCGAAGGCCACTGCATGGGTGGAGTGCGTATGCACCACGCCACCGATTTCGGGAAAAGCTTTATACAAAGCCAAATGGGTAGGCGTATCAGAGGACGGACGAAGATGACCTTCCACCACATGACCGTCCAAATCGACCACCACCATATCGTCTGGCTTCATTCCCTCATAGGGTACACCGGATGGTTTAATCACCACCAGCCCAGTCTCTCGATCAATGCCGCTCACGTTGCCCCAGGTATAAATCACCACGCCCCGCGCTGCTAATTCCAGATTGGCCGCACAGACTTGATGTTTGAGTTCTTCTAACATACAAATTCTCCTTTGTACCGCAATTGGTATAGGTTATTCTCTATGTTTTCGTTTTTCTAACAAACGAATCTATCAATTGTCACAAGGTTATAAAGGGTTATAAAAGGTTATGGAGTCTGTCTCTTGCATAACCTTTCATAACCCTTTCACTGTTCTATTAAAATTCAAATGTTGCAATACCGATGTAAAGGAAAATATAACCCGCCCGAAGGGCTAACCTATACATCTGCATTTTATGCATTAATGTAGCAGCGATTCGTTTTGCATCGTTCTCACTCGCCTTCAATCACCCATGCCCGATCAGATGGGAAGGTGACGTAGCACTTACCTTCCAAGATGGTTTTCCCTGGGTCAAACATATCCACAATCCATTCTTTGCCCAAAGCATCCTTCACGAAATACCGGACTTTTTCGCCAAGGAACATTTTGTTGAAAATTTCTACTGCCACATTGACTTTACCGTCCTGGGCTTCTTTATACAATTTAGCGCTTTCTGGACGGATAGAAGCCACATAGGTTTCTCCTTCTTTGACTGGATTGGAAGATGCAAAGTGGACATTTCCGTAAGAAACGGTATTTCCCCTTTCCCCTTTGACAGAAATCAAATTGGTGGTGCCGATGAAATCCGCCACAAACGGTGTTTTTGGTTCAAAGTAAATTTCCTGCGGCGTCCCCACCTGATGAACCACCCCATCTTTCAGTACCACAATGCGGTCCGACATGGACAGGGCTTCCGACTGGTCATGGGTAACGTAAATGGTAGACAATCCCATTTTCAGCTGGATATCACGAAGTTCTACACGGACACTTTCGCGCAGTTTCGCATCCAAGTTGGACAGCGGTTCATCCAAAAGGAGCACTTCTGGATTCATGACCAAAGCACGAGCCACAGCTACACGCTGCTGCTGCCCGCCGGACATCTGGTTCGGAAAACGCTTTTCCATCCCCTTAAGCTGCATCAGTGCCAAAGCTTCCTGGACCCGTTTTTCGATTTCTGCTTTCGGCGCTTTTTTCACGCGAAGGCCATAGGAAACGTTATCAAACACGTTCATATGAGGAAACAGAGCGTATTCCTGAAATACCATAGCAGTATTTCTTCCATAGGGCGGCACTTTTTCGATATTTCTGCCATTTAAAAGAATTTCCCCTTCATCCGGTTCATAGAAACCAGCAATCATACGAAGCAGGGTAGTTTTCCCGCAACCAGAAGGTCCCAAAAAGGTAATGAAATGTCCCTTTTCAAAATCCAGATTGACATTCTTAATCACATGACTTTTTCCGAAGTATTTATTGATATTTTTTAACTGCAATACCAGTTCTGACATAATGATTTCTCCTATATAAGTCCTTCCTTATTTATCGCCCCCTTTGGGGGAGATGCCGTAGGCAGAGGGGGCAGCACTAGCGGTATGAAACACCATGTTATTCTAATCGAGCTCAGTGATTCCTGCTCCTAGCGAAAATACCGCTTAGTATAACGCACTTACCGCAAGGAGCGGGCATCACCAAAAACTTGCATCTCACATAGTATTTCATACCGCTAGAGATGCCCCCTTTGGTAGCCAAGGCTACCACCTCTCCCCCCAAAGGGGGGACTAAAATAAGTGTAAACTTATTTACTTACAAATCAAAAATATTAATCTTGTCTCGCAGAATCAGCTTGACCACGCCGAAGGTGGCATAAATCACCAGCATGATCCCTACAGCTGTCGCACTGGCGGTAGGCAGGAATCCCTGGTTCGCCAAACTCATGATATTGATAGACGCCAAGTTCCATTCCGGAGATACCAGGAAAATAACCGTAGACAGGGTATTCATAGAACGCATAAATGCATAGACAAAGCTGACGGACAAAGAATTTTTGAGCATAGGAAGGACAATCTTCCGGAACGTAGTGAAACTATTGGCCCCCAAATTGGTAGATGCCTGTTCCAGCGAGCCTTCAATCTGCTTCAATCCGGCTACCGCCTGACGATAGCCCACCGGGAGCTGGCGAAGGGCCATACCCAAAATGATAATAACCAAAGTACCTGTCATTTCGAGGGGCCCATCATTGAAGGCCAAAATCAAAGCCAGACCGATGAAGGTACCCGGCAGAGATACCGGAAGCATAGCCAGGAAATCCATAACCGTTCTTCCCGGGAATTTCTTGCGAATAGTAAGGAAGGCCAGCGCAATTCCAAGCACCGTTGTAATAGCAGCGGTCGACATGGATGCAATCCAAGAATTGGCCATGACACTGGACTGGAGCACCCCTTCTTTGAAATAATCCAACGTAAAGGTGTAATCATAGCCAAAGGCCACGGTGAAGGCAAAGAGGAATACCACACCGATGATCATCAGAATGGCAACGCAAAGCACCATGCAGAACGCCCACAGCGACCAAGTAGCTACTGGCCCAGCGGTGACACGAATGAGACCAGAAACAGGCTTCCCTGTGACTGTCACATAGGAATTCTTTTCCAGATAATACCGCTGTACAAAGAAAACGATCAGCGTTGGAATGACAAGAAATACAGAAAGGGTTGCACCCATGGGAAGATCCCATGCGCCAGTAACCTGAGTGTAGGCTTCTGTAGCCAGTACATGGTAATTCCCACCAACTAACATAGGGTTACCGAAGTCTGCCAACGAATTGATAGCCACAAGCAGGAATGCACTAGCAAGACCTGGGGTCGCCAGACGGAGTGTTACGGTGCGGAACAAGTACCAACCGCGGGCGCCCAAGTTCTGTGCAGCCAATTCCAGATTGGGACTGATGCTTTTGAGCACGCCGGAAATCGTAATATAGGCCAGTGGAAAGAATGCAATGGTCTGTGCCACCCACAAGCCAAAGGGACCATATAGGTCTACTTTCATGCCCAACAAATGCCAAGTGATGAACCCACGGCGACCAAACAGCATGATAAAAGCCAGCCCGGTAACCACCGAGGGAGCCATGGTCGGGAGCAGTGCTACCACTTGGAAAAATCGCTTGCAAGGCATTTTCGTATAATTGATGCCATAGGCAAAGAGGAACCCAAATACAATAGCCGTTGCCGTTGCCACAAGGGAAGAGAAAATCGTGTGTCCGAAAACTTCGATAAATTCCTTCCCTGTAATGGCCCGCATCCAGTCTGCGCTGGTAGGCACCAGAAGAATTTTCACAAATGGATAAATAATAAAGATTCCAAACAGCAGGAACACTGCCAGGATACTCATCAAAAGCGGCGGCTCCCGAAGAAGCACTTTCATTTCCGCTAGAAGACCGGTATGTTCATGACCGGTATCTTTCTCGTTCATAATAACTCCTTATTTTTAGTGAGGAGTTAGGAATGAGGAATGAGGAATGGTGGTAGGGGTGCACAATTCATATAGCACCCCATATTTTTATATTAGTGGCTGATCATTAATTCATACCGCCTGTATCTATCAAAAAATATAACGTAAACTCTTGAATGAATCATGCACAGATTTATACCGAATACGGCAAAATTCCTTGCATGTAATAAATCACTATGTATGGAAATGGTAATTTCCCTAGGGAAACACTGATTTAATCATGGTTTGGAATTATTCTTGAATTTTTATTCAAAGCGA
>DBLC01000024.1:0-2117 GCA_002297935.1 Dialister sp. UBA734 | reverse complement strand
CGATGCTTTGGATAAAAATTCATATGATTTCAAACTCTTTGATTAAATCAGCGTTTCCCTAGCGTGTGGCCCCTTGGAGAAGGGGCGGCGAAGCCGGGGATAGAGTGGCCCGAAGGGACACAATCAGCACTAGCGAATGATAGTTCATTGTTTGACTGTCCAACAGGAAATTTTATCCCGCTAGAAGCATCTATCCCCCTTGTATTCCCCCTTCTCCAAGGGGGAACGAGTTTTATACCGCCGGTATAACATAGCAATAATGCATACTTCTTATTCATCAAAAGTGAATGATTAACCAGACACTATATTAAAATTTTGCGGCGCTTCATAAGTTGTGCGCCGCCACCTTCACTCCTCACTCCTAATTCCTCACTAGTACAAAAAGTGACTAGTGCCCAGAGCCCGGTGACCAGGATGTCTCTTCCCAGTCACTAGCCACCAGTCACTAGTCACTATTTCCTCTCGTTCATAAAATCATGCCTGTAAGACCATACGCCCAAGGTTAGTGTCAAACGGTTCATGCAAGCAACCTGAGTAACTTGAGAACCTTGAGTAACCTGTAACAACCAGCGAATGTATGCCAATTGTCTCAAATCCACAGGGCCTACAAGTCATGCATTTTCTTATTCAGCAAAGAAAGTATCGCAATTCTTCTGCTTATCAGCACCTGCTTTGACCAAATCATAGGTCTTGAAGAGCGGCAGTTCTTTCAATGGTTTCATACCTTCTGGCGGAGCTACATCTGGGTTACATGCCACACCATGGGTGGTCTTTACCAAAATGTCTCCTGCTTCCTTGGTGAGTACGAAATCAATGAATGCTTTCGCCACTTCATCGTTGGCATGATTCTTAATCTTACCAACCGGGCAAGTGGTCCAGCCAGCCTGATCATAGATGGTGCTATGGAGCTTCTGGCCTTTCGCACTAACCAGATTCTGGTCAGAAACGAAGTTCAGGCAAATCAGATATTCCCCTGCACCAGCCTTCTGTCCTGGTGTGAAGCCAGAAGGAGTGAACTGTGCAATCTGTGGTTTCAGTGCTTTCAGGTAAGCCCAGCCCTTTTCTTCGCCCATCTGCTGCAGAACAGAACTGATGAACGTATTTCCTGTACCAGACTTTCTCGGATCTGGCATGATAATTTCGCCCTTGAATTCCGGTTTCAAGAGATCTTCCAATGTTTCAGGAGCCTTTACACCCTTGGATTTGAATTCTTCTTCAAAACGTTTTTCATTGTAGCCGATAGACAAAACTTCCAGATATGTACCATACCAGTAACCATCCTTATCCTGGTATTCTGGAAGAATCATATTGGCATTCGGAGACTTGTACGCTTCCAGAAGACCATCAGCAGCTGCCTTCGCATGAGCATCAGCGGTGCCGCCCAGCCAGATATCTGCCTTCGGTGCATCCTTTTCTGCAGCAATACGAGCCAATGCTTCCCCAGTTGGCAGACGAATGAAGCTTACATCAGCGCCAGTCTTTTTCTTAAACAAATCAGCCAATTCCTTTGCTGTGTCTTCATGGAAAGATACATACATCACCAGCTTCTTGCCTTTCAGATTCTGTCCAGCTGCTGCGGATTCAGCCTTCTTATCCGATCCACCACCGCAACCTGCTGTCACCAATGCCATACCTGCCAGTGTACATGCTGCCAGAGCTTTCCAATTCATGAAAAAACATCTCCTCTCAAAAACATCGTTTCTTTACGCAGTCTTTACAACTTGACCAATCTTTTACCATCTTACCATAAAGTATACACAAATTAAATCATTTTGCTTAATTAGCATAGGCATCACGTTCTATAATGTCTTTACATCATTGCAAATAGAGAAGTTATTCACTTTTTAAAAGAACGAGAGAATCCGCAAAATATAAAAAGGTTATGATTTTACCTTGACCGTCTGGCTAGCAAATCAAATACACCGCCAGGTGCAAGGTTATAAAGGTTAAAAAGGGTTATGAAACTAATGATAGTCTCATAACCCTTTTATAATAGCGGTGTCCCCTCCAACGCAATGTTGTTAAGTTAAGGATTTGCGTTAGTAGGTATGATTTCGCTGGAAGTTAAAGGGTTCTGAAGGTTCTAAGGGTTCTAAGGGTTCTCGAATGTGCCTATA
>DBLC01000025.1:17044-21593 GCA_002297935.1 Dialister sp. UBA734 | reverse complement strand
ACACAAAATATTTTACACTGTCATCAAAATGATATAGCGCCCCAATACCCTCTTTATTATAGTATGTAATAGATGAGGTTAGTCCTCTTTCTGTTTGTTGATGTTTTCTTAGAAAATATATTTTCTGGGGGTTATATAAAAATTTAGCGGCGCTTTCAAATTTTGTGCGCCGCCACCACCATTACGCACTACGCACTTCGCATTACGCATTGAACATAACTATACGAAAAGGAACAATATTATGGCTATTTTATCAATCACCTGTCCCCAGTGCCACGGCACATTTCCATTTACTACCTATCCTGCCATCGATACGAAAGACGATGTGATGTGGGCGGAAAAGGTTAGAACTGGGGAAGCGTTTCTGGGGAAATGTCCCCATTGTGGATGGGAAACCCATTATGATTACTCTTTCCTTTACAAAGAAAGAGAAAAGAATTTCCTCATGTACTACGCAGCCAATGAAGAAGATTACAAACAGGGCTATGCCATGATGACTGGTCACGATTCCAAGGTGGACTGGGATACAATTTCTACTTGGACACGTCGGGTTGTCACTTCTAGAGAAGATGTATTGGAAAAACTAATGATTCTTGATGATGGTCTTGATGATCGCATCATAGAAATACTGAAAGCCCTGGCCTTCGTATCGCTCCACCAGCACAAACCGGAACTGTCGGTGGACACGGTCCTCTTTGACCGCGGCAGTGATGGAAACCACTATTTCCGGTTCAGTGAAAAAGGGAAAGTGGTGGCGGCCTACGCTTTTGAGCGTCCTATGTATGAACGGGTTAAACGAAATCTAGGCGAAAACCTGCGAGCTCTTACTGGAAATGAAGTGGTCATTAACTCCCAGTGGGCTGTGAAAGTGTTGCAAACTTTGGGAAAATAACATATGGGGTAAAAAGAGACTCTGTGATATAAGTCATGGAGTCTTTTTTATTATTTGTTGTTGGTTGTTAGTTGTTTGGTTTAACTGCCGAGTTTGTTTGCGACAGCTTGCCGAGGAGAAAGAGTTATTGGTTTAGTGTTTAAGGTTTACGTGCCGAGTCCGCTTGTGATAACTTGCCATGATGAAAGAGGCATTGGTTTAAGGTTTTTATGCTAACGCCTAACCCACAAACCTTAAACCAATGAGGTTTTGTATTAGTGCGAGTTGTACTATACGAACTCGGAGCGTAAACCCAAAACCAACAACTAACAACAGACAACCAACAACAAAATGAAAATAATTAAATTCTAATGATGAAAATGTTCGTTTTTTGAGGAAAATTTTTGATTATATAGATAGAGGGGGAAAAATAATTAGGAATGAGGAATTAGGAATGGTGGTGTCAATGGAAGGCATACTAAAACGGGAAGTCTCATTTCATACAGCTGGAGCAAACAAAGAGCCACTACGAATAACACAAAGATTCTTCGACATCGCCCTACGGGCGGCTCAGAATGACGGAAAGAGAAAAATTACGCTAGAGGGGAAGAAAAGAAGGCTAGTAAATGAGGCTAACAGATGGGCGGTGCCCTGCTTGTTAATGCAGAACGTCTATCTCTCTAGCGTCATGGGGGCCGTAGTGGAGGAATCTTTTTCGTTTTTATAAAAGGCAGGATGAGAGAAAATAGGTATGAAATGAGACTCAGCGTCTGGGGCGTTTACGTATGAGATTAATAAAAATTTTAGAAACTTGATGTTGTGATTTTGGGATACTTCTGCAATGTAAATATATAGAAGGGCAGTGAGAAGTGAGAAGTGAGAAATGGTGGTGGCGGCGCACAAGTTAAAAAGCGCCGCAAAGGATATATTTTTTGTGACTGGTGACTAGGGGTTGTCTGGTTTACGTGCCGAGTTCTTTTGTGAGCGACTTACTGAGATGAAAGAGGCATTGGTTTAGGGTTTAAGGTTTAGGGGCTATCATTTAAACCAATGGGAGTTTGTGTTTGTGCAAGTTGTGCTATATGAACCCGGAGCGTAAACCCAAACCCAACAACCAGCAACAGACAACTAACAATATTTTTAAAAATAATGAAATTCTAATCTTTAAAATGTTCGTTTTTTTCGTCAAATTTCCGTGTTTATATATAGAGGGGGGAATTTGAAAGACAGTTAGAAGTGAGAAGTTAGAAGTGAGAAATGGTAGTGGCGGCGCACAGCTTATAAAGCGCCGCAAAATATAATTTTCTGGTGACTGGTGACTGGTGACTGGTGGCTAGGAAAAGGGATTAGTAGCTAGGTCCTAGGGATTAGGAAGGCTTGCGTATGAAGGCTAACAGAAGCAACGCAATAATAAAAATATAAAATGTGCGGCGCTTTATGAATTGTGCGCCGCTACCACCACTCCTCACTAAAAAGAGTTTTCCATTTCCATGATACTCATTAGCTATCATCGCTAGTGGGTGTCCTGGAGGTGAAAAGCCTCTGGGAAATCGACTAGGTGCGTGGCTAGCTACCAGGTACTTAGATTGATTTCTCGAAAGGTCTGCTCGCCGCGGACGAGAAAGGAAGGAAACTGGTTTGTTTTGCAAGTGATTCGAATCGCAAAGCGGGGACTTTCTGAGTATTGATTTATGAGTGGATCTTTCAACTAGGCGAGATGCATATCGCCTGGGCTACGCAATGCTATGAAGATTTGAGGGAGTAGGTATGATTTTGATGGAGGTAACAGGTTCTAAAGGTTCTCAAGGTTCTAAGGGTTCTAAAGGTTTATCGAATATGCTAATAAACGCTAGCGTATGCATTTCATTTGAATAACCTTGAGAACCTTTAGAACCCTTAGAACCTTAAGCAACCTGAACTACTAACGAAGTTTTAGCAAAAGCCTCAAATATATAATTGCATTGCATGAAGTCCTATTTCAGACAATACCATATTTCCTGAGCGGTTGTAGTTTCAGATACATCCATGTGGACAGCCTGCTGACGAGAACCGTACGCCACTCTTTACTAGAAGCCTATGCGACTAGGGAAAGCAGAAGCTGCGTGGTGCCGCACTCACCGGGTCCTCCAGTTATATGACACGTTGGGCTACGATGACGCTCATTCGAAGGGAAATATGTTGGACGAAAGAGGATTTCAAATTCGTTAGCAGTAGGCAGTTTGCGGTAAGCAGTTTTACTGCTAACTACAAACCGCTAACTGCCTACTTTCCTGATTCCATTACCATGGTAATGATTTATTTTTCTTGTGAGAATCCACACCTCTACTTTCCATGGAAAGCAGAATTGCCCTAACGGGAACTTAATAGCAAGAAAAAAGCACATCTTCTTTTACAAGAGGGTGTGCTTTTTGTGCTTATAAATGCAGTGAGGAGTGCGGAGTGAGAAGTGGTGGTGGCGGCGCACAAAATTTGGAAGCGCCGCAGAAATATATGATTTGGGTAACTAGTCTAAAATTGCCAATATAAAAGGGGTATTGGGGCCTTATATGAATTGTGGGCCCCTTCCGCCATTCCTCACTCCTTACTCCTAACTCCTAACTGTTTTTTATAGTTCATCAGTACAATAGAAGCCATGACGAGGACGATGCCCAAGAAGTGGATGGGGCCTAGGGATTCGTGGAAGAGGAAAATGCCAAATAGAGCGGAAACTACGGTTTCTATGGAAGCAATCACCGGGACTTTGCTGTTCTCGGTGATTTTTTGTACCCCCTGGTAGTAGAAAAGGTAGCCCAAAGCAGTGGGGATCAAGGCGTAGAGGAAGCCCATGCCCAAGATGTCCAGGTGGTAGGTTTCTTGTGGTAGGGGATAGGTGAAGAAAATGAGGAACAGGGCAGCAAAGAGGTAGCTGTAGGTGCTCATGACCCAGGCATTGCAACGAAAGCCTGCCATGCGTCCGAAGACGGAGGTCATACCGTAGGTGAGGCCACTGCCGATGCCAAAGAGGATGCCTGTCAAGGGGAGGGCTTGGATGTCGATGTGACCGCCAGTGACGGTCAGGATGCAGCCGGCGATGCAGACCACCATGGCGAGAAGTTTTTGCATGGTGAAGGTTTCATGAAATAGAATTCGTGAGGCAATCATGCCGCAGAGAGGTGCCAGGTTTAGTAGTACCGCGGAGAGCGTCATGCCCAAGTCCAGGATGGCTTCGTTGTAGAAAATATTGTAAATGCCCTGGCAGATGAGCCCCAAAAGCAAGCAGGCCAGAAGGGATTTCTTGTCGATGATAAAGGAGGACCAACCGAATTGGTAGACCGTCATGACCAGAAGGATTACAAAGGCGAAGGCCATGCGAAGGAAGCAGGTCAGGATGGATGTGGAACCGAATTGGTTCATGAAGAGCACAAAGACGCCGATACTGCCCCAAAGGGTGGCGCCGATGAGGACTTGTAGAATGCCTCGTTGTTCTGTAGACATGATGAGGGTCACTCCTTTGCTGTGAAATACAGGTTACACAGGTTGCTTAGGCGTCTGAAGGTTCTAAGGGTACTAAAGGTTCTGAAGGTTCTAAAGGTTCTAAGGGTTCTCGAATGTGCTCATAGACGGTGGTGCCAGATGGTAAGGTGAGCCGTAACGGATTATTTCAGTTAGTACCTTTACCGCTAGTGCTTTGAGATTTCT
>DBLC01000025.1:5675-17009 GCA_002297935.1 Dialister sp. UBA734 | reverse complement strand
TGTCTAACATAGTACCGGACTACTCGAAGAAGTCATTTCGCACAAATCCCATCGGTCGAAATGACGGTTATGGTGAGTGGCACTTTCGACGAACCTTCAGAACCTTTGCATAGCGGGCGAGTAGAGCAAGACGCAAAAGGAAAGCGTTCCAACAGAACCCTATGAGAGCGGTATTCGAGAAAAATGACACATGCGGAAACGGGAACCCAGAACCTTTGCATAGCGGGCGAGTAGAGCAAGACGCAAAAGGAAAGCGCTCCAACAGAACCTTATGAGAGCGGTATTTGAGAAAGAGGACACCAGCGGAAACGGGAACCCAGAACCCTTGCATAGTGGACGAGTAGAATAAGACTCATAAGGGAAAAATACACCCCCAGAACCCCATCAATTATTATAAGATACTATTGAAGAAATATGATATAATATGATGTTGTGTGAGTGTGTTATTAGCGATTCACAAATTATATACCTTTATTTCCAAAGTGTCCACATAAAGGAGGAAGACAGATTGGAAACGAAACGTGATTTTATCTGGAAGATGGGCGGCCAGCAGGGACAGGGCGTGGAATCCTGCGGCGAAATCTTGGGCAAGGTACTGGCACAGGAAGGGTATTCCCTTTTCAGTCAGCGTCTGTTCGCTTCTCGTATCAAAGGCGGCCATACCACCATTGCTCTTCGTATTGCAACGAAGGAAATTTCTACCATCGGCGAACATGTCGATTGCTTGGTGGCTCTGGATCAGGAAACCATTGATATCCATGGGAAGGAAGTCTTAGAAGGAGGCGTCATCATCGCTGACGATGCTTTCCATCCGAAGTTTGATACCCATACAGGCCGCATGTTCCTGGCTCTGCCGATTACGGAATTGGCAAAGAAATATGGCAGCATGCAGATGAAGAACATCGCTGCTCTCGGTATGAGTGCTGGCGTGCTGGGTTTCCCGGAAGAACCGTTCTATGGTTTCATCGCTGACCGTTTCGCTAAGAAGGGCGAAGAAATTATTTCCAAGAACAAGGCCATCTTCAAGGAAGGCTATGATACAGCCATCGCTTCCATGCAGGGCGTAGAACTGGGCAAATTGGCAACTCCGCCGAAGAAGAATCAGTTGTATCTCTTGGGCAACGAAGCCGCTGCGCTGGGTGCTATTTCCGCTGGTTCCCGTTTCATGGCTTCTTACCCGATCACCCCGGCTACAGAAATCATGGAATACATGATCAAAGTGATTCACAAAATCAACGGCACCGTGGTACAGACCGAAGATGAACTGTCTTCTTGCATGATGGCTATGGGCGCTGGCTATGCAGGGGTTCGTGCGTTCACCGCTACCTCCGGCCCAGGGCTGTCTCTGATGGCAGAATCTATTTCTATGGCTTGCACCGCTGAAATTCCAGTGGTCATCATCGATGTGATGCGTGCCGGCCCATCCACCGGTATGGCAACCAAGGTGGAACAGAGTGATATCCGTTATGCCATCGGTTCTGGTCATGGCGATGCGGAAAAGATCGTTCTGGCTGCTGCTTCCATTGAAGATTGCTACTATATCGTCCAGGAAGCGTTCAACCTGGCAGAAACCTTCCAGACCCCGGTTATCGTACTGTCTGACCTGCAGTTCGGCATGTGCAAACAGTCTGTACCGGCTTTCGATATGAATCGCGTAGGCATCCAGAGAGGCAAGCTCCTCACCGACGGTCTTCCGGAATTGGACACCAAGAAGAAAGAATATTTCCATCGTTTCGAAGATACCGAAGACGGTATTTCCCCAAGAACCATTCCTGGTGTGAAGAATGGTATGTTCCTCTCCACCGGTCTGGAACACAACGTATTCGGCAAACCGGCGGAAGGCGTAGGCGACCGTGTGATGGAAATGGAAAAGCGTCATAGAAAATTCGCTGGCGTAGAAAAAGCCATCCAGCCGTTCTATGTGACCCATGAAGACACCGATTGCGATTTGCTCCTTGTCGGTGTTACTTCCACCGGCGGCGCCATCGATGAAGCCGTGGAAACTCTGGAAGCAGAAGGCAAGAAGGTCAACCACCTGCAGCTTCGTCTGCTCTCTCCATTCCCGACAGAATCCCTCCGTCCATATATCGAAGGGGCGAAGAAAGTGCTCATCGTAGAAGAAGATTTGACTGCCCAGCTGCGTGAACTCTTTGCCATTCATTTCAGCTGCCACGACAAACTGCTGTCCTGCCTGCAGTATGACGGCACCCCATTCACTGCTTCTACTATCGTGAACAAAGCCAAGGAGGTCTTCTAAGATGGCATCACCACGCGACTATAAAAATACTATTGTACCGAACTGGTGCCCCGGGTGCGGCGACTACGGCATTCAGAACGCAATCAGTGCGGTTTGTGCAAAAAAAGGTTGGCCCAATGAAAGCATCACTTTGATTTCCGGCATCGGTTGCTCTTCCCGTATCGGCGGTTACCAGTACTGCTACGGCGCTCATACCACCCACGGCAGAGCTCTTCCGTTTGCTCAGGGCATCAAATGTGCCAACAAAGATACCCATATGATCGTATGCTCCGGTGACGGTGACTCCTATGCCATCGGCCTCGGTCATGCTATGCATGCCATGAAAAGAAATATGGATATCACCTACCTGGTATTCGACAACCAGGTTTATGGGCTTACCAAAGGCCAGACATCTCCGGCTTCCTCCAAGGGCTTCGTCACCAAGACCACCCCAGATGGCAACCCCATGACTCCCCTTGATGCACCGTCCATGGCTATCGCTGCCGGTGCTACTTTCGTTGCCCAGGCGTACGCCATCGATGGCAAGAACCTGGTAGACATCATTGAAAAGGCAGTGGATCACAAAGGTTTCTCTTATGTGAATATTTTCACCCCGTGCGTGACCTTCAACCATTTCAATACAGTCCAGTGGTACAATGAACACCTGAAGAAGATTTCCGACGTTCGTGAAACATACGACCCGTCCAGCAAGGCCCAGGCCTTCCACCTTCTGGCAGAAACCGACAGCCTGGTCACCGGCGTGATTTATGAAGAAACCGGCGTCCTTCCTTTCGGAGACATCGTACCGTCCAAAGACATCTGCCTCACGGACCACGTAGAAAAACCATCGCAGGAACTTTTTGAAGATCTGTGCAAAGAGTTTAGATAATCGGTGAAAATGCATTTCTTCTGAAATAATGCGCAGTGCGTAGTGCGCAGTGCGTAATGGAGGAAGGGGCCCGCAATTCATATAGGGCCCCATACCCCCTTTTTATTTCAAAAATCTATATTCTGAGTTGCAGCATATAGATAGTGTGAGATGATAGAAGTTTGTATTGGCGGAGCTTTTTATAAAAAAGGGGGATTGGGGCGCTTCCTGATTTTTATGCGCCCCTTCCACCACTCCGCACTACGCACTTCGCATTACGCACTGTTTTTACAAGGAGCAGAAAATTATGTCATCTGATCGTATGATGGAATATTACTACTCCATGGGACAAGATTGCCTCCATGTCGGAAATCTGGATGATGCGGTTACGTATTTCCGCAAAGCGGCCAATATGGGCGCTCACGAAGCGGCCTATGAAATCTGCGTCATCGGTCACCGTATGGAAATCGGCGATGGGGTTCCAAAAGATGAGGAGAAAGCAGAAAACTGCTACAAAATTGGCGTGGAATACGATATCGAAAACGCCAGCTTATACTTAGGGAAACTGTACCTTCGCGGCATCAACGGGGGAAAGCCCAATCCCCGGAAAGCCAGAAGGGCCTTGGAGCATGCTTCCGACTTAGGGAATACAGAAGCCGCTGCTCTTTTAGGACAAGCCTATGACGAAGGCCGTCTAGGCAAAGTCAATCGAGACAAAGCCTTCCAGTACTACCTTCTGGCAGCGGAACGGGGAGATACCGCTTCTATGCTGATGATCGGTTTGTTCTATGCCCAAGGGGCCAATACAGCCAAGGATTTGACTGCCGCTGAAATGTGGATTCGCAAAGGAAGAGACTTAGGCGATCCCGATGGCGACGCCACCCTGCGGGTCTTCCTGTCCGTGGCTTGCCGGGAATACGTAGACGGCAAGGCCGGGAAAGTGGATGGAAATAAAGCTATCCAAATGGCAGAAGAAGCGGAAGTTCTGGGGGATAAAGAAGTATTCTTCAAACTGGGCCAAACCTTCAGCCATGCAGGCAGCCAGAAAGACCACCAGGAGAAAGCCTTCCAGTGCTATAAAAAAGCAGCAGGAAATGGGATTCCCGCTGCGTATGCGGCCCTGGGTCTGTGCTACGAAGCAGGCCTCGGCGTGGAAGAAGACATTGAAAAGGCAGTGACTTTGTACAAAAAAGCTGCCGAGGCCAATGATCCCTTCGGTATGGCCCACTATGGCTATGCCCTGGCCAATGGTGAAGGCTGCCAGAAAGACGAAAAAGCCGCCATGTCCTGGCTCATCAAAGCGGCCATGCAAGGCGACCGCGGCGCCATCCTCACACTGAAAGAAGATTATGACTATGAAGTGTGAAGCGGCGAAGCCGCTTGCGGCAACTGTCATGCATATGGCTTGTTAAAAGGTTGTTGTTGTCGACGATTTCGTTGAAGTCGTCTGGCAGGGAACGACTTATCTAAAAGGTTATTATCCTGCTGAAATTGATAGCGTAACAAAATAGAAATACCGCTACTATTAAGGTTATAAAAGGTTATTTTCATAACCCTATATAGCCTAGATGGTAGCGGTATTTTTGTGCACCGTCATTTCGACCGATGGGATTTGTGCTTGATGCCTATAATGTGTAGTCCAGTACTATGTTAGACAGAAGTGGAGAAATCTCAAAGCAGTAGCGGAAAAACATCCAGCTGAGCTATCCCATTGCGGTTCTATTCAGCTGGATGAGATTCCGCTGGAGGTTTGAGATTTCTCCACTTTTGTTCAACATAGAACTGGACTACACGTTACAGTTATCAAGCACAAATCCCATCGGTCGAAATGACGGTTATGGCTAGTACCGCTATTCCCCAATCCCTAGGGCCTAGCTACTCATCCCTAGCTACCAGTCCCTAGTCACGAGTCACGCCTTGTTCTCCAAATACTCTTTATCCTTCCCTTTCTTCCGACAGTCCTTACAGAACCCATAGATTTCCAAACGGGGCATGGTGGCGGCGAAGCCGTATTGGGTTTCCAGCTTTTTCTCGTAATCCGGTTCCAGTCCGATGTCCACTGGGAAAATGCGATGACAGCACAGGCAGACTGCGTGGTGGGTCGGCGTGTCGTGGGTGTATTCATAGCGGGTGAGACCATCGGTCATGCTGGTGGAGCGTACCAAAAGGCCATTTTCTGCCAAGGTTTCACAATTGCGATACACCGTAGACAAACTGAGCTGGGTATCTTTCTTCTTCACCGTCTCATAGACTTCTCCGGCGGTCAAAGGAAGACTCTTTTGCAGCACCTTCATAATCATGACCCGTGCTTTGGTTCGTTTCAAATGTTTCTGAATGAGCATTTCTTCAAAATTTTTCATATCTATCTCCTTGAGGTACACGCTTATAGTAAGCGAAATAGGCAATGATTTCAAACAAATAGTATGCTAACTAAATTATATAGATTTCTATGAAAAATGCAAGCAGTTTTAGTAACTGGGGATTAGTAGCTAGGCCCTAGGATTAAGAATTTATAGCGATAGAATTACTAGCGTTCACCCTTTTTCGCTGAAGGGGGCAGGGGGGGGATAGCTCGCAGTAGCGGTATGAAATACATGGTGAGGGATACCGTATAGGCGCCTGGAGTTAGTGGGAGAGAACGCTAGAGAGGGCGCCTAAGGGCGTAGAGGGAAATGTTTTCCTATCGCTAAAGCAAGCTATCCCCTGGACTTTTCGCTGCGCTCAAGTCCTATCCCCTTCCAAAGGAAGGGGATTTTTAGTGGATAACAATGCTAGCGTTTAGAGGTACATTCGAGAATCCCTAGGGCCTAGCTACTAGCTACCAGTCACGAGCCTACCCATTATTGATAGCCATCTATTTACATCGACAGTCTTGAATATTTAGATACAGAGTGCTATAATGTACACAACAGCTTACAAAAAAAGAAAGTGACTATCGAACAATATGAAAGGTTGTATTTCTTTGGCTATTTCGATGTAAAATGTATACCATTACTATAAATGGTGATTGGTGGACTAGTGACTGGTGACTGGTGACTGGTAGCTGGTAGTGCTTTTTCCAGTCACTAGTCACCAGTCTACCAGTCACCGATGGTATCCCTTTTCATCTGGTATGATGCACTAGCGGATACAGAGTTGCATCGAAAAGTCTTTTAGCTGTTCGATTATTTCAGGGTAGAATCATCGCACAATCGTACCATTCTACTCGTTACTTGATACATAGAGATGGCTTCCTATGGTGTTCATTTGGCACTTTAAAAGTGAGAAGTTAGAAGTGAGAAGTGAGAAATGAAGGTGGCGGCGCATAAAATTTGGAAGCGCCGCAAAAAATATAAAGGTATGAAACTACGTAAATCGCATAACCTTTATAAAAGGGGTATTGGGGCCCTATATGAATTGTGGGCCCCTAAGTAAGTTTACACCGCTGTCTCGGCTCCCCTGTCGGGGGAGCTGCCGAAGGCTGAGGGGGCACCTCTAGCGGTATAAAACTCCAGTGGTACGACAATCCGTTATGGGACTAACACCACTCCTCACTATTGAAGAGCGTTATAGATCCCAAATGACAGCAGAAGGAGCCTCTCATCTACGAAAGGAGTTTTTCCTATGACAAATGCAAATATTCAGAAACAGTATGGTCTTTTTATCAATGGTGAATTTGTTCCGGCTGGTGACGGTGCTACATTTGCAGCACACAATCCGGCCAATGGGGAAGAGCTGGCTCTCTTTGCGGAAGCCACCAAGGACGATGTAGACAAAGCGGTCAAAGCGGCTCGCGCAGCACTGCCGGCTTGGTCCAAGACGTCTCCGATTGAAAGACAGAATATTCTCCTCAAAATCGCCGACATCATCGATGCCAATGCGGACCATCTGGCTTTGGTAGAAACACTGGACAACGGCAAACCGATTCGTGAAACCAAAGCGGCTGACGTACCGCTGGGGAGCGATCATTTCCGGTATTTCGCAGGCTGCCTCCGTGCCTGGGAAGGCAGTGCTTCCATGATCGATGACAACACCATGTCTCTCATTCTCCATGAACCGGTCGGCGTGGTCGGTCAGGTCATTCCGTGGAACTTCCCATTCACCATGGCTTGCTGGAAACTGGCTCCGGCTCTGGCGGCAGGAAATACCATCGTCATGAAACCGTCTTCTCATACCTCTCTGTCCCTGATGGAACTGGTTCGTCTCATTCAGGACGTACTGCCTAAGGGCGTTCTCAATATCATCACTGGCAAAGGCTCCAAATCCGGCCAGTGGCTCCTGGATCATCCGGACCTGGACAAATTGGCCTTCACCGGTTCCACCGAAGTAGGCCACGGCGTATACCAGGCTGCTTGCGACAAACTGATTCCATGTACCTTGGAACTGGGCGGCAAATCTGCCAATATCGTATTTGACGACTGCGACCTGCTCCAGGCTGTAGACGGCGCTTGTAAGGGTATCCTGTTCAATCAGGGCCAGGTTTGCTGCGCTGGCTCCCGCCTGTTCGTACAGGAAGGCATTTTCGACGAATTTATTTCCCATCTGAAAGCCACCTTTGAAGCCGTCAAGATCGGGGACCCCACCGACCCGACCACCCAGTTGGGCGCACAGATTTACAAATCCCAGCAGGATAAAGTGCTGAACTACGTGAAGATTGGTGTCGAAGAAGGGGCCAAGCTCATCACCGGCGGTGAACGATACACCGAAAACGGCTGCGACAAAGGCTATTTCATGAAACCAACCATTCTGGTCACCGACAACCCGAACTGCCGTGTTTGCCAGGAAGAAATCTTTGGACCAGTCGTTGTGGTACAGAAATTCAAAACTGCTGATGAAGTCATCGCTCTGGCCAATGACAGCGTGTACGGCTTAGGCGGCGCTGTCTTCACCAAGAACATCAACACCGCTATGAAAGTGGCTCGCGGCGTTCGCACCGGCCGCATGTGGGTCAATACCTACAACGACCTCCCTGCCGGCGCACCGTTTGGCGGCTACAAACAGTCCGGCATCGGCCGCGAAACCCATAAAGTCATCCTGGACCACTACAGCCAGATGAAAAACATCTTCATTAACCTCAAAGAAGGGGTCAGCGGGATGTATGATATTAAATAATGCGTTTACGCATGATTTAGCATGGTGATGATATCCTATGAGTATGGGTTATTATCTTGCCATGGACGATATTTCCACACAATGAAAATACCGCTATCATTGGGTTATAAAAGGTTATTTCGAGGTTATATGTATAACCTGAATAATCTTTTATAACCTTATGGATAGCGGTATTTTGCTTTGTTAGGTAATTTGATATGGCAGAATGATAACCTTGATAAAAACGGTTTGTCCGCGTTGTTAATTAATGTTCAAGGCAGAATAATAACCTTTTTTGTGTTATACTAAATACATCGATTTTTAGAAATATGAAAAGGGAGAGTAATCATGAAATTTACGTTTAACCACAACAATTTCAACGTACTTGATTTAGAGAAAAGTATCGCTTTTTATGAGGAAGCCTTAGGACTGAAGGTGGTCCGCCAGTTCAAGGCTCCCGACGGCTCCTTTATTTTGGCCTACTTGGGGGACGGCGTGACGCCGCACCTGCTGGAACTGACTTGGCTCAAGGATCGCAAAGAACCGTACAACCTGGGAGAAAATGAATTCCACCTGGCTTTTGCGGTGGAAGACATGAAAGCTGCTCATGAGAAACATGAAAAAATGGGCTGCATCTGCTACGAAAATCCGGCCATGGGCATCTATTTCATTGTAGACCCTGACGGCTATTGGCTCGAAATCATTCCAGGAGGGAAATAATGGATCCAATCTTTACACGTACCGCCCGCATCATCGATGAAAAGGGCGTCAATGCACTGGCCAAGAAAACCGTGGTAGTCTTCGGGATCGGCGGCGTCGGCTCCTATGCGGCAGAAGCCCTGGTGAGAGCTGGCATCGGCCATCTGATTTTTATCGATAAAGATGAAGTGGAAATCACCAACTTGAACCGCCAGCTGGTGGCAGATCGCACCACCATTGGTAGAAATAAAGCAGAAATCATGGTGGAACGGGCCCATCGGGTCAATCCGGACTGTGACGCCAAGGCCTTGCCGGTATTTTACAAACCGGGAGATGTGGAATTCATCCAGAACCTTCATGCCGACTACATCATCGACGCCATTGACGATGTACCGGCGAAAATTTCCATTGCGGAAATTTGCTGGAAACTGAAAATTCCAGAAATTTCCTCCATGGGCACCGGCAACCGCCTCCGCCCGGAAATGCTGCAGATTGCAGACATCAACAAAACTTCGGTCTGCCACTTGGCACGGAAAATGAGAAAAGAACTGAAAGACCGCCGGGTCCGCCACCTGACCGTGGTGTATTCCAAAGAACTGCCCCACAAGCCCATCGGCGAAGGCCACGCACCGGGTTCCATCTCCTTCGTGCCCCCTGTCTCCGGCATGATGATGGCGGCCTACGTAGTGCGAGCATTGCTCAAAGAAGAAGGCATTAGTTGAGTGCGTAGTGCGTAGTGGTGGTGGCGGCGCACAATTTATATAGCGCCGCGAGTATTATATTGGATATTTAACATAGCTGTGTTATAGCGTATCCTTTATATATCAGGGGTATAGGGGCGCTTTTTAAATTTGTGCGCCCCATCCACCATTACGCACTACGCACTTCGCATTACGCATTGTATGAGATTATGGAAAAGGGGATTTTTGAGTATATGGTTGTAAGTGAGATCCGTCATCCCGATTGGCTGACTGTAGAGGACGAAGGGAAACCGGTCCTGGGATTTAACCAGGAATGGTACCCTGAAAATAGACAAAAAATGGCAGGTTGCGGCCCCACCGTAGGGGCTACCATGGCTGCCTACATAGAAAGAAAACAGTGGGGCGTGGCGGTGAAGAACCGCGAAGACGCTCTGCCCCTCATGCTGGACCTCTGGACATACGCCACCCCCAGGATGCACGGACTCTATAAAACCCGCTGGCTCAAAGAAGGCCTAGAAGCGTACATGAAAGAAAAAGGACTCCGCGGCACCGTAGAAGCCTTGCCGGTTCCGTCTATCCGCTTCCTGGCACCGAAACTGCCCAAAGTGGAACAATTTATTTCCGAAGGCCTGGAAGCCGATTGCCCCATTGGCTTCCTCAACCTTCACAGCGGCGACGAACCCATTCCCTACCACTGGCACTGGATGCCCATCGTGAAACTAGAAACCACAGAAGAAGGCACCCTCTGCACCCTCTGGGATGAAGGCAAAGCCCATACTTTCAACTTGGGAAACTGGCTGAAGAAGACGAAATTTGGCGGAGGATTTGTTAGAGTGCGTAATGCGTAGTGCGAAGTGCGTAATGGTGGAAGGGGCGCATAAAATTTGGAAGCGCCCCAATACTCTCTTTTTATATCGGTGACTGATAGACTGGTGACGGAAATAGTATTTTCCTAGTCACCAGTCACCGGCTGTCAATTATATATTTGCGGCGCTATATAAGTTGTGCACCGCTACCACCACTACGCATTACGCACTTCGCACTACGCATTTTAAATAAGCGATATGATATACCATCTGATTCAATCCATTTTCATTCCATACAAAGGAGGATTACTATGAAAAAGATTTTTGCACTAGCTCTGGCTGCTACCTTAGCCGCTCCGGCTCTGGTCATGGGGGCCGCCAAACCGGTTACCTCGGACAAAATGCTGAACAACTACGACCGCTATGCGGTGGTGTACTCCAGCGACGAAGAACGGGTTTACGTTGACACCGAAACCTTGGAAAGAGACCCTATCAACGCCGGCGAACTTCCGATCATCCGCGCTACCCTCTATGCAGAAATTTACAAAGACCCTCTGACCTATCCGGACTTTGGAAATAATCGGATGGTAGAATGCATCCAGCAGTACGAAACCGCCGTCGGCGCCGATCAGTACGGACAGAAAATCAAGTACCGCATCCTGAACAAACTCCAAGCCACCTACACCCCAGACGGCAAACCCACTGCGCCCTACGTAGGCAAAAACGACGACCCGGTAGACGAAGCCGACGACATCTACGTGGCACTGTATCGGTTGTCGAAGAACTATTAATTCAGTGCGAAGTGCGTAATGCGTAGTGCGTAGTGAAGGTAGCGGCGCACAATTCATAAAGCGCCGCAAATTATATATTAAAACAGTAGGATTTTACTTTATTAGAGATAAGATTTATATATAAGGGGTATAGGGGCGCTTTCAAATTTTGTGCGCCCCTTCC
>DBLC01000025.1:2903-5668 GCA_002297935.1 Dialister sp. UBA734 | reverse complement strand
CGCACTTCGCATTACGCATTTTCCGGACTTTCCTTTACAAACCGCCATTCCCGGTATATAATGGATACAAGTACATAGACAGTGCAAAGAAGCTCTGACCGACACGTTGGAGCTTCTTTTTTATGTTATAGTGACTGGTGACTCGTGACTGGTGACTAGGAAATTAGGGCAACTGGCGGATACACTATTAGAGCATTGGTTCTCCTTGCGATGTAAAGGTTTCTCAGGTTACTCAGGGGTCTTAAGCTGCTCAAGTTCCCCAAATGAGATGATAACGCTTGCGTCTATGGGCACATTCGAGGAACCTGAGAGACCTTAGCAACCTGAGCAGCTTGAGCAACCTGTCATCGATAGGTGATATTTCGTAATGAGCATATCATCGTTAAAAGTAGATATTCCAGTCACGAGCCACCAGTCTACCAGTCACCAAACACATGGAGGATTTTATGCAATTATATATAGCCGGCGGATGCGGCGACCAGGGAAGAAATTGCTTTTACGTAGAAGGGGACAAGCACGCGTTTATCGTAGATGCAGGAACCTCGACGGACGGACTGGATCGGTTGCCTGACCTTTCGCCCGAACAAATCCGGCGGGCAGAGTACGTATTTCTGACCCACTCCCACAAAGACCACACCGGAGCGGTGGAATTTCTGGAAAATAACGGTTTTCACGGTCCAGTCGTGATGTCGAACCAGACCTACCAGCAGCTCCACTACAAACCGAGAAATACCATGATACTGGACTCCACAGCACCAGAACTGGAACTGGACTCTGACTTTTCCCTCCAATGGGGCCGCACCGGCCACTGTGCTGGGGCGGTTTGGTATCACATGAACGTAGACGGTAAAGAACTTTTCTTCTCCGGCGACTACCGAGAAAACGACCCCTTCTATCGCTGCGACCCTGTGCGGGGCTTGTCGGCAGACATAGCGGTCATCGACGCCGCCTACAGCCGGCTCGATCGGGCTGGCGACATGCGGGAATCGGTGCTGTCGGCGGTGAAAACCTCCCTGGGCGGCAATCGACCCTTGCTTCTTCCAGTGCCCACCTACGGCAGAGGCCTATCCATAGCGGCCTTCCTCTACGAAAAATGGGGAGACGCCCATCCGATTCACCTGTCTAAGAAAATTTACGACCAATGGATGAAACTGGGCCATCGGACCTATTTCGCCCATGAAGAAATATTGGACATCCCCTTTACGGCCTTCACCGAATGGAACGAAAAGGACATCCAACTGGGCCATATCTACCTTTTGAAAGACGCCCAACTGTCCCGCGCCTCCAGCCGCGACCTCATCGACGGCCACCCCGAACTGGAAGTGATCATGACCGGCAGCCTTCACGGCTATGGCAAAGCCAAAACCTACTACGAATCGGGCCGTGCCCACTTCGCCCTCTGGCCGAACCACCAGACCAAACAAGAAATGGAAGACCTCACCGCCGCTAACGATTTTAAACAAGTGGTGCCCTTCCACAATCCCCACGAAAAATGCGTCAACGATGTGTATGAGTTTTAGTGACTGGTGACTAGGAAAGGGATTAGGGATTAGGCCCTAGGGATTAGGACTGGGTGACTCTAAACGAAATCGTCATTTCGACCGATCCTATTTGTGCTTGATGGCCTAAGCGTAATGAAATGAGATGTGCCCCTGAGTGGAGAAATCTTAGCAGCACCAGCGGTAAGGGCTTAAAGAATCATACCGTTACGGCTCACTTTACCATGTGACGTCTATGTTTATAGGCACATTCGAGAAACCTGAGAAACTTGAGAACCCTAAGCAACCTGAGAACCCTGTAACCACTAGCGGATTTTTACAAACTGGCTACTGCCAACTTCACTAGTTTCATGCTATAATACAAATAGAAAATCAAGGAGACATCTCCTTAGTATAGAAAGGCGGGGGTTTTATGTTACAGTACAAGAAAATTCTAGTGCCCTTTGATGGATCAGAACATGCGAAGAAAGCGCTGCTCCAGGCAGCCGCCATTGCCCAGGCGTGCGACCATGCGAAACTGTACCTGGCGTCGGTTTGCAACATGGTATCGGCCATGAGCAATTTCGACCAGGTATCCATTGCAGAAGGTTGCCTCACCACGAAGCTGACGGAAGACTTGGAAAACCAGTGCAAAGAAGACCTGGAAGAAGCAAAGAAAATGCTTCCAGAAGGCGTGGATTATGAAACTCTGTACGAAGTGGGCTCCCCAGGACCGGTTCTGCTGAACATGGCGGAAGACAACGACATCGACTTGGTTGTCATGGGCAGCCGCGGATTGGGACCCCTGAAAGGCATCTTTATGGGCAGCGTCTCCAGCTACCTGGTAAGCCGCTCCAAATGCCCGGTATTGATTGTGAAATAATATAAAAGCACAGAATGGATGACACCACATCATTCACTCTGTGCTTTTTTCTTTGCGGAAAGAGTAGCTAGGGATTAGGATTTTGTTTTGCCTGGTATAGGGAAAGTGTGTCACATGGGGAAATGGTACTAGCGGCAAGCCCCCTTTCACTGAAAGGGGGCAGGGGGATAGATCGCACTGGCGGTATGACATACTCGATAAGGATATCGGTATAGGCGTCTGGTACTAGCGGTATGAAATATAGGTTTCTCAAGTTGCTCAAGTTTCTCAGGTTCGTCGAATGTGCCACTGACCATTATCGTCATTTCGACCGATCGTATTTGTGCTTGATGGCAGATGTGTATTGAAATGAGATGTGCCCCTGAGTGGAGAAATCTCGGCAGCACTAGGGAAACGCTGATTTA
>DBLC01000025.1:0-2785 GCA_002297935.1 Dialister sp. UBA734 | reverse complement strand
TTTCCCTAGCGGTAAGGGCTTAAAGAATCATGCCGTTACAACTCACCTTATTATGGCCATGCTGCTCAGTTAAGCAAAATATGCGATGATTTCTTGCGCATAAAAGGTTCTAAGGGGGCTAAAGGTTCTAAGGGGCGTCGAATGAGATGATAACTCCAGCATCCATCGGCACATTCGAGAACCCTGAGAACCATTTGTACCTTTAGAACCTTATGAACCTTTGTATTTACTAGCAGTATCATCTCTTTGAGAATCTTCAGAACCCTGAGCAACCTGAGAAACTTGAGAAACTTGAGAAACTTGAGCAACCTGAGCAACCTGTAATGACCCTATTGCCTTAAATCCCCTGTGAAAGTATAGCTTTTTTTTCCATCCTTGTATACAATAGAAATGTAAAAAACTAAGGAAAAGCGGCTGTATAATGGCTAGTCACCAGTCACTAGTCACCAGTCACTAATTATAGGAGTTGATGAAATGACAAACCGACACTGGCTGAAACAAGAAGTGCCAAAATGGGTCGAAGAGAATCTGGTGACCCAGGAGAACGGGAAAAAACTGCTCGCCCAATATAAAAAAGAAAATCCCATCGCTTACAAAGAAGCGTTTTTCATCCTATCCGTGGTGTGCATCTTAGGGGGCTGTTTCCTCTTGGGTGCCGGCCTTTGGGAAAGTTTATCCCAAGACGAACGATTCACGCTGGCTCTGACACCTTTAGTGATTTCTTTTGCTCTCATGCTTCTCGTGGTATTCCTAGACAAAAAGATTCCCGACGGACCGGTGGAAAAAGAAGTTTTCTCTGCCGCCGAAGCCACTGACGACATGCTGAATTTTGATGGCATTTCCGATTCAGAAAAAGGGGAAGAAGAGGCCGCCCGCTTGGGGCAGAAAACGCGGCAGATGGCGAAGTTCTTTGGTAAAAAGAAATGGGTATTCCCTGGTACCTATCATCACCGGATTCCTGTATTTATCCGCGAAGCCACCGCCATTTTCCATGGACTTTGTCTCCTAGGGGCCTTCTGGATGGTGGGGGACTCCTTCATGCTGTCCAGTGATACTTACACCGGCCTGGCTTTGGTCAGTTTCCTTTTGATGGTTATGACTTGGATCACCGGTTCCGCCGGCATGGGCATTCTGTTCATGGCCTCTTCGGTGGGTACCTTCTATACGGCCCCGGTGCGGGGCTGGCCGGAAGCCATGGCGTGGCTCTTCATGCTGGTGGCGCTGTTTATGCTGGGCCGGATGCTCCATGAAAAACGGGACCGAGCCGTAGTGTGTTTCTCCTGGGTGTGGGCCGTAGGGATTCTGCTCCTCATTTTCTGGTCCGCAGGGGACATGCTCTGGCAGACGTTGTTCTTCTCCCTGGCGGCATCCCTCACCTGGATGGCCGGTGGCGCATTCCGTTCCTATGGATTGGGCGCAGCGGCGCTCCGCTTCTTCGGCGGCATCGCTGTCTTTGCGGTGCTTTTGGAAGGTTCCTATGGAGCGGTGTGGGCCAATATTTCCGGCAGCTACTCCCTGTGGATTCTATTTCTTCTATTTCTCGCCGTCGATGCGGTGCTGCTCTTTCGGATGGCTATGAAAAAAGAATGGCTCTCTGTCCTGGCCGGACTGACGCCTTTCCTGATGACTGCGGCCGCCTTCGTTTCCATTTTTGAAACATCCGGTGCCCTTCCAGCTACCATGGTATCCGTGTTCTGTGCCATTCTGGCTGTGGCGGTCATCGCCCGAGGCGTCCAGATGGATCGGCCCACCCAGCGCTGGGGCGGTATCGCCCTTCTGGTGGGCGATGGCGCCATCCGTGTGCTGGATTCGGCTCTCACCTTTGGACAGCGTGGTGCCTTTTTCCTGGTCTGCGGCGTCCTGGCAGGGCTCATCTGCTATGTGCTCTATTTGCCATCGAAACGAAAAAAGAAATCTCACGTGGAACCAGTGGTGAAAGAAGAGGAGGACCATGATGAATAAAAAAATCTCCCTCATAGTGCTGCTGGTGGTGCTGGCGGTGGAAATCATATCCCTGGTGTGGACCCGCGGCGAATACCGGTCTACCATGCTCGACGGCACCGAATACCAAGTGCCCGCCCAAATCGAATTCAAAGGCGATTTCTATCACAAAAATTATATTTCCATCAACATCCCCTACACAGAAGCCCCATGGAAAGGCTCCGCCACTCCGGAAAAAGGGGAAGAAATCTATCTGCTTCTTTCTAGAAATAACGAAGGTCTCATGGACATCACCGGTGCCACCGACGCTCGTCCCGGCGGCGACTACATCATCACCAGAGTATCCTCCTACCTGGATGGGAAAGTCTATTTCCCCTTCCCGGCCGACCGGATGTACATGTCCCCGGAACAGCTGAAAAAACTCTCCGTAGTGGAACTGTCCGAACGAGTGCAGGTGAAGAACGAAGAAAGCAAAAAGACCGAAACCCATATGAAAAATGAAATGACCGCCCTGATTCACATCAAAGACGGCCGCGTCACCATCGCCAAAGTGCTGGCAAATAACTCTCCTATAGAACAAACCTATACCACTGTGGGGAAAAACATCAACGTCAAATACGCCACCAGCGGGAAAGACAGAGATCAATATAGTACACGGATTAACAAACAAAGCGATGACAAGAAATCTTGACTAGTGCGTAATGAAGGAAGGGGCGCACAACTTATAAAGCGCCCCAATACCTTTATTTTTAGAGATTAAGGATTAAGGATAAGGAAATATTGAAACTGGCGGTGTTATCTCTAGCGTCTTGGCTCCCCTGTCGGGCAATGTTGTTAAGTTAAG
>DBLC01000022.1:26924-32922 GCA_002297935.1 Dialister sp. UBA734 | reverse complement strand
TCATAGGATCCTTCTCGCCTACCAGGGGAATACTATGCCTTTTTGCGTGTCTGCTACAGGTTGCTCAGGTTACTCAAGTTGCTTAGGATTCTCAGGTTCGTCGAATGTGCCTCTAACCGTGACCGTCATTTCGACCGGTCGCATTTGTGCTTTATGCCACAGAAACTCTGAAATGCAATGTGTAGGAGAGCGGAGAAATCTCGCAGCACTAGCGGGAAGGGCGAGCGGAAACATTTCGCTTCACTCCAAATACATATCCCGGTATGAGATATCAGTTGAATCCAACGAAAGAAGCGTCTTTCTTCAGTATCACTTGAGAAAGACGCTTTTTTGTTGGTTTCATTTTCTTTTATACCGGGATAATCCTTATCCACCGCTCCGCGGTCCCCCTTCTCCACGGGAGAAGGCATCGCATTTTCCAAACTTCTCACGCTCACACAAAGACCGTAAGTAGATTTCTCGAATGTGCCTCTAACCGTGACCGTCATTTCGACCGGTCGCATTTGTGCTTTGTGACACAGAAACTCTGAAATACAATGTGTAGGAGAGTGGAGAAATCTCGCAGCACTAGCGGGAAGGGCGAGCGGAAACATTTCGTTTCACTCCAAATACATATTTCGGTATAAAATAGCAAATGAATTAAACGAAAAAATCGTCTTTCTTCAGTGTCACTTGAGGAAGACGATTTTTTCATCGGCCTCATTTTCTTTTATACCGGGATACTCCTTATCCACCGCTCCGCGGTCCACCTTTTCCACGGGAGAAGGCATCGCGTTTTCCAAATGATTCATACTTGCACAAAGGCCGTAAGTAGGTTTCTCGAATGTGTTTCTTGCCGTGACCGTCATTTCGACCGGTCGCATTTGTGCTTTGTGACACAGAAACTCTGAAATGCAACGTGTAGGAGAGTGGAGAAATCTCGCAGCACTAGCGGGAAAGGCGAACGGAAACATTTCATTTCACTCCAAATACATATTTCGACATGAAATAGCAATTGAATCAAATAAAAGAAGCGTCTTTCTCCAGTTTCACTTGAGAAAGGCGCTTTTTCGTTGGTTTTATTTCCTTTTATACTGGGATAATCCTTATCCACCGCTCCGCGGTCCCCCTTCTCCACGGGAGAAGGCATCGCACATTCCAAAAGTTTCACACTCGCCCAAAGACCGTAAGCATGTTTCTAGGAAAACACTGATTGTGTCCCTTCGGTCCACTCTATCCCCGACTTCGCCGCCCCTTCTTCAAGGGGCCACGCAATAGTGAAATTGCCATTTCCATTCATAGTGATTTACTACATGCAAAGAATTTTGCCGTCACGTGATAGGTTCAGCTAGTGCCTTTACCACTATTGCTTTGAAATTTCTCCACTTCTGGTGAAACATAGTACTGGACTTCACTGTATAACCACAAAGCACAAATTCCCTCGGCCCCCATAATGGTAGCGCTACTACCGCCAGATGATAGAACCCAAAATAAAAAGGATATAAAAGGAATATGCGACTCCTAGAATCGCATATCCCTTTTATCCCCCTATGAACCGATATCCCATTTCCACTTATCGGTAGCAGTTGAATGGACGAGCAGTTATCGAAACATATTACACCAATATATAAATGAGCAATGCATAGATGTATACAAGGTTTGCCAACGATCTTTACATCGAATTTGCAATTTACATAAAGGGTATTGGGGCGCTTCCCAATTTTGTGCGTAAATAAGTTTACACCGCTGTCTCGGCTCCCCTGTCGGGGGAGCTGCCGAAAGCTGAGGGGGCAGCTCGAGCGGTATAAACCGTTAACGGTACGACAATCCGTTATGGGACTAATACCACTACGCACTTTCCAGCAAAAGCGAATCAATGACTCCCTTTTATTTATTCTTCTCCAACCGAGCCATCAGGGCATTCATCTTTTCCTCAATCTGCTGGATTTCTTTTTCCTGTTCACCAATGGTGGCCTGGAGGGCGGCGATTTCATCTTTCTGTTTCGTAATCAGCTGCGCCATGTCCGCTTTCGAGTAACCTGCATAGGAACTGCCTTGTCCCAGTTTCACACTGAATCCTGCATTGAACATATTTCGATCGTCTCCCATCGTCCAACCTACGTTGAACTGGGTTCTCTCATTTGGACGGTAGAAAAGTCCCAGTGCACCGGCACTTGCATTTTTGTAATTGCCAAAGCCAGCGGCGATATCCCATTTGTCTTCCGGGTTATAATCCAATGGATGGAGCGCCGCCAAAGCCGCGGCACCAGCACCGACTTTATTGATCCGGTCATCCATCTCGCCTACCCGATTGCTCAAATCATAGACCGTGTCGCCCAAAGAAATAATACTATCGGCGTTCTGCTTCACCTGATCATCCAATGCCTTCAAATTAGCACCAGTTGACTCTTGTTTATTTATATAAGTTCCATCATCAAAATCATGACTTTCCTTCCAGACAGTGCCACCAGTAACAAGGCCCTTATTACCTTCTACTACTTCCCCATCGTCCTTGACACTAATTGTATATTTAGTTCCACTAGAAGCAGCTCCATCAGTTTTTACTACTTTTATATGGTCGCCCTCTTCGATAGTATCTCGGGTGGTTGTTGTTAATCCGGGATCACTAGATAAAATATTACCTATATCTATATCGATAGTACTGGAAATATCCTTGTCATTGCTATCTTTTAATGTCAAATTTAACTGTTTGGCATCTTTATTATACTTCCCAGTGATTGACTTTATTGTCGTATCGGTACCTGTTCCACCTATATCATCTATTTCTCTTTTTAAGACACTTCTTGCTTCAGCCGATTCTTTCATTGCTCGTTTCAGCTGCGCCACATTGACAGCATCGGTATCTTCAGTCCCCGCCGCCACGTTGGTAATCTGGCGAGTTTTCCCATTGGCAAAATTCCCAACAGAAAATGCACCTCTGGTAGATGTCCAAACAGCAGATGTATCTGTAGACTTAAGTCCTGTATCAGGATCCCAACCAGCTACTCCACTTCCTCTGTCTGCCACACTAAGTGAGCCAATTGCAATACCATTGTCTACAGATGCATTCGCTGCTGCGCCTAATGCAATGCTTTGAACACCTGTTGCTGAAGATTGTCCCCCTATAGAAATACTGTAATTACCTTTAGTTTTTGTTCCATAGCCTAAAGAAATAGCATAATGACCATTAACATTACTATTTTGACCTATGCCAATCGCACTATTTCCATAAACTGTACTATATTGTCCTATAGCAATTCCATAAATACCAGTTACTGTTAAAGAACGACCTAATGCTAACCCCCAGTCACAAGTAACCTTTACATCTTCACCTGTATTTTTATTTTTTAATATAATAGGTTCAAGATTAACTTTATTATCATCTCCAAAAGACATTCCATGGTGTTTTGCCTCAGAACTCATTCCTACGATGATACTGCCGCCATTGCCTGTATTTTTCATACCAACAACTACATTTTCATCATCACCTTTTGTTGTTTGAGATGGTGTATAACTCCAATTTCCTCTTGTAATTTCAGTAGCAGTATAACCAACTGTATTTCCTATACCAATAACTGTGTTTCGATCACCATAGACACGTGTTCCTTTGAAATAATCTCCATTTTGATAATCAGTTCCAAATACTGCATTATTGATTCCCTTAACGTTTAATCCTTGTCCTACAATAATCCCATTATTTCCACCTGTTAAGGTATTGTTATTCCCTATTACTGTAGCATTCTTGCCAGACGCTGTAGAGCCAATACCAATGACAATACTATCCGTTCCTGTGGCTCCATTATTGGCATAATTCTTATCTGTTGTTTTACCACCATTGATAGAAATAAAGTGAAAATCATCCGCTGCGGTTACATTTGTACTTGTGCTGGTCGTGCTGTTAGTCTTGGCAGCAGATGTTTTGCTCATAGATGTTGTATTTTCAGTTGTTGTATTGGATTTTTTAATCGCTTCTGGTTTATCTGAGTCTGGATCAGGATCTACCGGTTTTAATAAATTCTGTACCGCCACTTCGCTATCATAATTATCTACAGGTTCATTGGCAGAAACAAAAACAGCACTGGTTGGGATACTCGCCAATACCAATGCCGATAATGTCAGGTGTCTGATCATTTTGCTGTTTACTTTGTGAGAATGATGTTTTGCCATATAGGAAAGAGCCATGCCTTCCTGTTTCACATGGTTCCAAATCGATTGAGATATACTGGTCATAGGTGACCTTCTTTCTTCGCCTTTGCGAAATAATGTATTATCAGCTATATATTTTCAACATTTCATAGACTGTAATTAATTATAGTACCCCCCCGATTTTTGCAACCGCTTTTAGCATATACTATTCAAGAAAAATTTTATACTCATTTAAAGAAAATAACATATGTTGTATAGTATGTATTTTATATAAAAGTACGATAATTTCTGCCCCTATCCGCGATACCAGGTTTTTAATTTTATAATAATGCTAACTATTCGCAATTTTCTAGAACATTCCTATAGACATAATCATCATAGTATAGCCTCCTCTACCACAAATAAAAAGAACATCTTTCACTAGTACACACTGGCGAAAGGCGCTTTTTTCATAGGCATCACTTTCTTTTATACCGGGATTACCCTTATCCACCGCTCCGCGGTCCCCCTTCTCCATAGGAGAAGGCATCGCGTTTTCCAAATCCATCATACTAGCAAAAAGACCGTAAGCAAGTGACTCAAATGTGCCTCTTACCGTATTCGTCGTATCCGTCATTTCGACCGATGGGATTTGTGCTTGTTGGCTATATCGTACAGTCCTGTTCTATGTTAGACAGAAGTGGAGAAATCTCAAAGCAGTAGCGGTAAAGGTACTAGCTAAACCCATCGCATTACGGCAAAATTCTTTGTATGCAGTAAATCACTATGAATGGAAATGGGAGTTTCACTAGCGTGTGGCCCCTTGGAGAAGGGGCGGCGAAGCCGGGGATAGAGTGGCCCGAAGGGACACAATCAGCACTAGCGGATAATAATTCATTGTTCGTCTGTTCAACATGGGATTTTATCCCGATAGAAGCGTCTATCCCCCTTGTATTCCCCCCTTCTTCAAGGGGGAACGAGTTTTATACCACCGGTGTAACATAGTACCGAATTTCTTTATAATGGCATTCCGCACAAAGCCCGTCGGCCCCCATGACGTATACGGCTAGTGGCACATTTGAGAAACCTTAGCAACTTGAGCAACCTGAGAATCCTGTAATCATCCCACGCAAAAACGGCGCCACCACATGGTGAACGCCGTCTTTTCTATTTCCGAATTTTCTTATGTCCCACGTCTTCTGCTTTCACAATCCCCAAGTAAATACATCCGATAATCCAGGCCACGTAGTCGTCAATCGGCACGGGCACGGTGCGCATGCCTTTGGGAATCAAGCGGGAGAAGCCTTTGGCGGGATGGTCTTTCCAGTACCACTGCTCCCCCATTTCAGTGGTGTATTTCTCATCCACCAAAGTGACGGGCAAATCGATGCCATGGTCTTGTAGAAATTGCTCCATCCGCTTTTGCATCACCTGATGGCGGGTACCATTGCCCATGACGCAGGCAGAGAGTATTTTTCCTTCTAAGAGCGGTGTGATTTCTGCTTCAAATGTATCTGTCCGGACTACTTTTTTCTCAATCAGTGTCCCATCGTCCGCCACCAGGGCCACGCCGGTTTTGTCCTTTCCCGGGTCGATTGCAAAGAGCATAGAGGCCTCCTTTATCTGGATCGTCATTTCATCGTTTTTCTGAAATAATGGGTCATGCGAAGTGCGTAGTGCGTAATGTTGGAAGGGGCGCACCATTCATAGAGCGCCCCAATACCCCTTTTTTATAAGGAATTCCAATACCTCAAATTACTGAAACCTGTGCACTATGGGTGAACAAATAATCCCCTTCCTTTGGAAGGGGATAGGACTTGAGCGTAGCGAAAAGTCCAGGGGATAGCTCGCCCTAGGGAAACACTGATTTAATCATGGTTTGAAATTATTCTTG
>DBLC01000022.1:0-26859 GCA_002297935.1 Dialister sp. UBA734 | reverse complement strand
AGGATTTTCTTGACGATGTTTTGGATAAAATTTCATATAATTTCAGACTCTTTGATTAAATCAGCGTTTCCCTAGTGAGTGAAAACCATTTGCTGCTACTCGCTTAGGCGGCCTCTCTAACGGCTAGGAGCGGATAGCACCGAGCACGCTTGATGTGTTCATAGCGAAGTATACCGCCAGAGCTGCCCCCTCTTGTATTCTCCCCCGACGGGCAATGCTGTTAAGTTAAGAATTTGCACCAGTAAGCATGATTTGGCTTGTGATTATAGGTTACTCAGGTTTCTCAAGTTACTAAGGATGCTCAGGTTCCTCGAATGTGCCAATAGATGTTAGCGTTATCATCTCGTTCGGGGAACCTGAGAAACTTGAGAATCCTGAGCAACCTGAGAAACCTTGCCACAAAAGGAATCAACACATATTTCGCTCAATCGCATTTCCTAATCCCTAGGGCCTAGCTACTAATCCCTTACCTAGTCACCAGTCACCGAGCGATCACTTTCACATCAATCAGCAGCGGTCCCCGGGTGTAGATGTCCCGGTCAGCGGTGACGATGAGGTCGCACTGGCCATTTAGTTCTTTAACTTTCTGAATCACTGCCATCAGTTCCTGCCCATCCAAAGCACCCACTTTGCCGGTGATCGGGTCGGGCAGGATGCCTTTGGACTGGGCGAAGTAGTTCAGGTCCCGCAGGAACCGGAGCACTTGCAGTTCGTAATTCTTAATGTCTTTGTATTTATCCAGATTTCCTTTATAAAGCACGTCACCTTTTTTGAAAATCAACAGGTCGTCATGGATGTCGAAGTCCACCACCAGTCGTTCCCCGAGGATGAGGTTCTGGGCGGCTACAATGCGGACCAGTTTTTTATTTTTCGCACCGGTCACTTGTTCCACAGCGGTGTCGAAGTCGGACTGGCTGGTGCGGATGAGGTTGACGTTCTGGTCGGTGATATTCATCTGTTCTTTCAGGCGGTTGTTGATATCCTGCAGCACGCTGTCCAACACTTGTACGGCCTGTTCATGGGTCATGTTTTCATCCACGGTGGCACTGGTCAGGACTTGACCGGCCTGCATGATCACTTGGCCTTCGCGAAGGGCATAAATGTTTTTGATGAGCTGCTGTTTTTCGTTGTTCAGGGTGTCAATATTTCCTGTCAAATCATTTTTCGTCTGTTCCAGTTTGGCGATTTCTTCGGCAGACTGTTCCACCCCAGACTGGGCTTCTTCGTAGGCCTGCTGCACCGTGGACAGTTCGCTTTCCATGTACATCCGCTGGCTTTCTACGGCTTCGAGCTGGCGGGAGGTGTCTTCCGCTTTCTGGGTCACGTCTTCGTATTCTTTATTTCTGGCTTCCAGCTGCAGTTTGCCCTTTTCCAGTTCTCTGTTTTTCACTTTGATTTCCTGGTTCAGTTCGCTCATCTGGTTCTGCAACTTGGACAGGCCAAATAGAGCCACCCGGACGTTTTCATTCACCACAGCCAGCACGGCGATGGTGAAGAAGGAAATCAGAATCCCGGAAATAATGGTAACAATCACGGAAGTATATTTCGGACGCAATCCAAATAGGGTCATTCGTTTCTTGCCCACTTTGGAGCCAATCCGGTCACCCAGAAAGGCAATGAGCCCGCCCATAATGATCAGTATCAAAAACATGGCTATACCGATGAACATATGAATATCCTCCTTCTCTTTTTGCGATAGAGTCAATCATCCACTATACCGCTTTCCGGTAACAGGTTATAAAGGTTATGAAGGGTTATGTTCTACCGCAGTTCTCGGATGAGATGATACCGCTAGCGTTTATTGGCACATGCGAGGAACCTGAGAAACTTGAGAAACCTTAGCAACCTGAGAAACTTATGATCATTGTTAAAAAGAAATCTGTACTCCACACTTTCACTTTATCTATTATTATACACTAAAAAACGCCTCAGTTGTCTGAGACGTTTTTATTTCCTTATAAAACTTTTCTAACAATGTCGATGCATCGCTAGTGCATCACTAGAAATGAAAAAATAAGAGAATAAGTAGCTAGTAGCTAGGGATTGGGGATTAGAAAGAATTTTCCCTCATCCCCTAAAAAATATAATATTCGCGGCGCTTTATAAGTTGTGCGCCGCACCACCATTACGCACTACGCACTTCGCATTACGCACTATCACTTATTCGCTTTATGAATCAGCAAGCACCCCATCGCGAGAGCGATGAAGTTCGGCAGCCATACCGCCAGGAACGGCGGCAGGGCGTGGCCTTTACCGAGGGCTTCCAGGAAGGTCATGATCGCATAGTACACGAAAATGATCACTACAGAGAGCCCAAACCCCACAGAGGAGGAAGAGCGCTGTTTCTGTACCCCCAGTGGTGCCCCTACGATGGCAAAGACGAAGCTGGCCATCGGGAGGGAGAACCGTCGATAGATTTCCATCTGGATGCCGGTCACGTCTGCATGAGCCGCTTCATAGGCTTTCTGGGTAATCAAGAGTTCCCGGATGGTCATTTCATCCAGTTTCTTCTTTTCTTTTGGAATATTTTCCGGTGCCATGGCGTAAGGAATTTCCTGGCTTTCGAAATGAAGCATCCGGTCTACGCCGTCGCCGGTGAGGTCATAAATGACCCCATTGGTCATATGCCATACGCCATCTTTCCACACGGCTTTCGGTGCATTTTCCACCCGAATGGCTTCTTCGTTTTCAAATTCCTGGACGGTGATATTTTCCAGTTCTTTGGTCTGCGGGTTGTAGCGACGAGCATAAAGCAGGTGGTTGATTTTCCCATTCTGCACATCCCGGATGACCACATGGTCGGTCATGCCAGGATTCAAATTCTTTTTAATTTCTGTGTTCAGCACGTAGTCGTATGCCCGGTTGGTCCAAGGCACCACGTATTCATTGAAAGCCACGGCGCAAAGGCTAATCAGTAAGGCCAAAATAAATACAGGCATCGCCAGCCTAAGGAAACTCTGCCCGGAAGTACGCATGACAATCAGTTCGCTGGAGCCAGAGAGGCGAGCGAAGCACATGAGAGCCCCCAAAAGGACTGCCATGGGGAACGTGTACACCACGATACGAGGCAGTGCCAGGATGAAAATTTTCACCGCCGAAATGGCCGAAGCACCGTAGGTGGTCACGTAGCCTGCAATTTTCAGCAGTGTGTCGGCTCCCAAAAAGATGGCTGTAAAGGCGGCTACGCCAAAGAGAAAGGGAGCCAAAAATTCTTTTAATACATATTTGTCCAGAAGCCGCATTAGAATTTTCCTCCCTGCCATTTCCAATACATCATAATTTGAAATTTTCCCCCAGATAGAATTTCTTAGCCACTGGGTTCACCGCAATATCGTGGGCTTTGCCAGAAAGAAGAATCTTTCCTTCCGAAAGAATGTAGGCTTTGTCTACGATACGAAGGGTTTCACGTACGTTGTGGTCGGTAATCAAAATGCCGATGCCTCTGGTTTTGAGGTGCATCACCACGCTCTGGATATCTTCCACCGCCAGCGGGTCCACGCCGGCAAAAGGTTCGTCCAGCAGAATGAAAGACGGGTCCAGTGTCAGCGAGCGGGCGATTTCCACGCGGCGCCGTTCCCCGCCGGAGAGAGCGTCCCCTCTGGTGTCTTTCACGTGGGTGATATGAAATTCTTCTAAGAGCTTTTCTGCTTTGTCTTTCTTTTCTGCCAGAGATAAATCGTTTCTGGTTTCCAGCATGGCCATCAGATTTTCCCATACGGTCATTTTGCGGAAAATCGACGCTTCCTGTGGCAAATAGCCGATACCGAACTGGTGTCTTTTGTGAATCGGCATTCCGCCCAGGGGCTTGCCATCCACGGTGACAGTACCTTCGTCGGGCTGAATGATGCCCACAATCATGTAGAAGGTGGTGGTTTTGCCGGCCCCATTGGGTCCTAAGAGTCCCACGATGGAGCCTTGTTCCACTTCTACATTGACTTGATTGACCACAGTCCGGTTGCCATACCGTTTGATCAGGTCATGAGTTTCTATCTTCATTTGTCTTCCTTAGTTTCTAACGGAGCCCCTGCGTATTCCGGACGGCCTGCAATAGGGGTCGCCTGGGTCACAGGGCCTTGGGGCGCCGAGCTGCCCGCATCGGACCCGCTGTCATTGTTACTTGCTTCACTGCCCGTATTGGTGATCACAATGGTACTTCTGCCGGTGGTTTCTACCACTTTGTCTGCATCACGGAGCACCAATTCAGGGCCATTGAAGGAATTGCCATTCTGGTTCACCCAGGCATTGCCGGAAAGAACCAGTTTCCCATCGGTGCCATTCTGTCCGCTTCTGGTATACACCGCCTGGTCGCCGTAGCCGGTGGCATTGTTGGCGGTGCTGGTGAGATTCACCCCACCGGTGGCTACGATTTTCACCTGTTTCAAGTTGCCTTCGATGTGAGGCGCAGCCAAACTGCCATCGGGCGTTTCCAGATAGCCATTGCCTTCGATTTTGCCAAATCCAGTATCGCTGTTGTACATCACGTCATCGCCGCGAAGGATACGGTTTTCCGCTCCATCATGGAAATACACGCTCCCCACGCCGCGGGCGGTTTTGTCTTTGTACAAATACATTTTATCTGCTACCAGAGAGGTGGCTTCTTTCACATACTTCACGCCACCTTCCAAGTAGGCGCTGCGATCTTCAAAGTGATATTCCCCTTGGGAGCCGGTGATGGTGGCGCCCTGATTGGCATGAATCACTACATTGCCTTTCGCTGTCACCACTTTGGTTTTGCCATCATAGGTGATCGTGTCTGCACTGATATCATCAGCCAGTGCGCTTCCCCCGATAGCGGTCAGCAAAGCAGCCAGTGCTACTGCAGTCCATAACTTTTTCACTGTTTGTCCTCCTTATCTGCCAGCTTCGCATGTCCCTTGGCGGTCAGCTTCTCCAGTACTCGATCTCCAGTGAAGCTGTCAGCGGTCAGCACACGACCTTCTTTTTCAGCGGTGAAAAATTTGTCGGTGGAAAGAATCTGGGTCTTTCCATCATAAGTTAAATTTTCGGCATGCAGAATGACGCCATCGCTGGACTCGCCTTCTACATGGCCTTCGATATAGACTTTCTGGTCTTTTCTGGAATAGGTTCCCTTGTCCGCGGTCAGTGCCAGTTTATTTCCATCTTTGATGAAATAACCGTCCAGACCTTCCATCTCAGCAGAGTTTTTATCTTTGCTCATAATGACATGCTTGGCTTTGAGGCGCCAGACAGGTTTCCCTTCCTGGTCTTCTTTCAGTTCAATATTGGAAAATTCCATGGTGGTCACCGAACTGGATCCACCACTTTCACTGGCATGGTCATCTTTAAAAAGGAAGTAGATACCCAAAGCCAAAAGGAGAATCACTGCGATGATAAGACCGGTCTTGGTATGCTTATTCATGCCTTTCCTCCTTTGGTTTCATTCCAAGTATCACTGAGCCCACGGGCATAGGATTTCTTTTCTTCCTCGCTCAGTTCCATATACATTTTGATTCGTCCTGGACGGGTCCAGAAAAGATGCTGAAACCAGAGCCAATCGGAAGGATGTTCTTTGATGAAATCTTCCATGGCAGAAGCCATTTTCTGTGCATTGGTTAGCAGGTCTTTCTTCGCATCTCCTGTATTTTCATAATAGAAATGCTTGCCAATGCAGATGGTATGTCCCTTGCCGCCCTGATTTCGGATAATAAAAAGTGGCACAATGGGGGCTTTAAATTTCTTGGCAAATACCGCCGGTCCCTGGGGAAATGAGAAAACCCGATTCATAAAGAGAACCGGAATGCCCGTGATGTCTCCATCTTTATCAGAAAGAAATCCCAGAATGTGATTTTTCTTCATGGAGCGAGCTGCCGCAATCATTTCATACCCACCGGTCCCGGTGAGATAAATGTGCTGCCCCGCCATAGCGCGGTAATCATTGATGATTCGCATCAGCGCGTCGTCGGCCTGTTTCTTTCCGATGGCCGATGTATCATAGCCATGAAGAGCCAGCCCTGCGCCGAGCCATTCCCAGTTTCCCATATGGGCCGTGAGGCCTACGATGCCTTTGCCTTCCGCATAGGCCGCTTCCAGGTATTCCGGGTGGTCAATTTTGACGTAATCATCGATATGATCTTTTTCTTTACAGAGCCGCGGCATGTACATCATTTCCATGGCTGACATGCCGATGTGCTCATAGACCTGTCGCAAAATCTTTTCTGCTTCTTCCCGAGACACGCCCATGCCGGTCATGATCTGTTCGATACCACGATTTCTCTGTTTCGCTATGCGGTTCATGATGCATGGCCCTAAAAAACGGCCAATCGACAGGATACGGTCATAGGACATGGCACAAAGCAAATTGCTGATGCCTTTCAGTATCCCATATCTTACATTGAATAACATGGCTAATTCTTCTTTCATTAGGAAAATAGTCGTGACTCGTGACTAGTGACTGGTGACTAGAAATATATTTCCAGTCACTAGTCACCAGTCCACCAGTCACCTATCTCGTTATTGAATCAATTCTTCCTGGTCAATCTCGCGGAAGGAGTAGACCGCTTCTTCCCATCGTCCCTGGGATTTCAGAATTTCCTCTATAAATTCTCGCCCGGCTCCTTCTCCGCCTTTGAAGCGAGAAATGAAATCAGCCATGGCTCTATTTTCTACGCAAGCATTGGAAGGGCAGCCGGATACGCCGACTTTACTGAACAGGGGCAAATCGTTTAAATCATCGCCCATATAGGCCGATGCATCCCAATCCAAACCAAACTGTTGAAGCAAATGGTGCATCGCTTCGGTTTTATTTTTGATGCCCATCAGCACAAAATCGCAGTGCAATTCTTTGGCCCGCCGTTCCACAATGGAAGAGGTCCGGCCGGTAATGAATCCCACTTTATATCCCATGCGGTGCGCCAAGCTCAAAGCCAGCCCATCGTGGGCATTGAAACATTTATAGGCTTCTCCCTCCGGACCGATTATAAGCTGTCCATTGGTCAATGTGCCGTCCACATCGAAAGCAATGAGTTTTACCTTTTCAGAACCACGCATCACACCACCCCCTGACGAAGTAAATCGGTGATATGAACCATACCGATGGCTTTTCCTTCGGCATCGGCCACGGGAAGCACCGTAATCGGATGGGGTTTGTGCTGTTCCATCACGTGAAGGGCCGAAGCAGCCAGTTTATCTGTTTCAATCACCATAGGATGCAAAGTCATCACCTTGTCCACCGGCAGATTCAAGAAATCCATGCCCTTTTCCAGACCGCGGCGCACATCGCCATCGGTCATGAGCCCTTTCAGATGTCCCTCTTTGTCCACTACGGAGACAGCGCCCAAGCCTTTATCGGTCATCACAAAGAGTGCATCTTTCACTGAAGCGGTTTCCAAGATGAGCGGATTGTCTTCCCCTTTGTGCATCACCTGTTCTACTGTAAGAAGGAGACGCTTGCCCAGGGAACCACCGGGATGAAATACTGCAAAATTGTCCGCCGTGAAATGATGGCGTTCCATCAACGTCACCGCCAGTGCATCACCCAAGGCCAAAGCCGCAGTGGTGGAACTGGTCGGTGCCAGGCCCAAACTATCGGCTTCCTTTTCTACCCCTGCATCAAGGACTGCATCGGCATTTTTTGCCAGTGTGGAATTGGTCTTTCCTACCACCGCAATCAGTTTCGCTCCAATCCGTTTCAACGACGGAAGAATATTCAGCACTTCGCCGGTTTCCCCGCTGTTGGAGTAAGCAATCACCACATCATCAGCGGTCACCATGCCCAAATCGCCATGGATACCTTCTGCAGGGTGTAGGAAAAAGGCTGGCGTTCCTGTGCTAGCCATGGTGGCTGCTACCTTGCGAGCGATATGACCAGATTTTCCCATGCCAGTCAAAACCACACGCCCTTTAGATTGCTCAATCAGCTGTACCGCTTTTTCAAACCCGCCATCCAATTGATCTACCAGAGAAAGAACCGCAGCTGCTTCATCGCGAAGCACCCGTGAAGCTGTATCAATAACGGACATGATGCCTCCTAGATAAAAACTGAAATAAGTACAATCATATTATACAATATCTTTAAAGAAATAGTTAGAAGTGAGAAGTCATAGAAGGTTATTATTCTGCTGCATACTTTTTCTAACAAATAGATGCTCCCTCTAACATCGGGTTAAAAAGGTTATAAAAGGTTATGAGTCTACGGAAAACGCATAACCCTATATAACCCTTATAACCTTAATGGTAGCGAGATATACAATCATGTTGGATAGAGAAGCTAGCAGAATAATAACCTATATATTTTTTGCGCCGCTTTATAAATTGTGCGGCGCCACCACCATTTCTAACTTCTCACTTCTAACTTCTCACTGCTTTACCAGTCCCATTTCCTTATCCTTCTTAACTACCTCATTGATAGCAATCAGGTCTTTCAAGAGACCTTCCAAAGAGGACAGGTACAGCATATTGGTGGAGTCCGACAGGCCTTCCGGTGGGTTGTCATGTACTTCCATGAAGAAGCCATCTACGCCGGAAGCGGCAGCGGCTCTCGCCAGGTACGGGATGAATTCTCTCTGTCCGCCGGTGCTGCTGCCCATGCCGCCAGGAAGCTGTACGCTATGGGTGGCATCAAAAATGACCGGATAACCGAACTGCCGCATAATCGGGAAGGAACGCATATCTACCACCAGGTTGTGATAGCCGAAAGACGCGCCACGTTCGGTGACAGCCAGGTTCGGATTGCCTGCTTCTTCCATCTTACCAATCACGTTTTTCATATCTTCCGGTGCCATGAACTGGCCTTTCTTTACATTGACCGGTTTGCCTGTTTTGGCAGCCCCATAGACCAAATCGGTCTGGCGGCAAAGGAAAGCCGGAATCTGCAGCATATCCAACACTTTGGACGCTGCCGGCAGCTGGGTCACATCATGCACGTCGGAGAGCACCGGAACCTGCAGTTCTTTTTTGATATCTGCCAGAATTTCCAAGCCCTTCTCCAATCCCGGTCCGCGGAAGGAGTTGTAAGAAGAACGATTGGCTTTGTCATAGGATGCTTTGAAAATATACTGCACGCCCAGTCTTTCACAAATCTTCTTAATTTCACGGCCAATCATCAATGTACGATCATAGCCTTCAATGACACAAGGACCAGCAATCAGAAATAACTTGCTGCCATCAATGGTCAAATTTCCTACCTGTATGGTTTTCATAGTTTTATCCTTTCGTTATATAGAAATAGCATCACTGGCGATACAATCGCTCTCGGGTAAAGGTTAGCCTGACCGGCAGGTTATACTCTATCATTTGGTGTATTCAACAATTCACATTTTCGTGTCGTATAAAGGTTATAAAAGGGTATCCCATAACCTTTTATAACCCTGTATAACCTTGTGACAAGTTAAAACTTCGCTTATGTCTCCATTGGCATCACCAAAAAATAACCCTTTTACCCTTATTTTTCTTCTAAATGTTTAAAATATTCATTGGCTCTTTGGAGATCCGCTTCCGTATCAATCCCGATATCTTCGGTTTCTACCTGAATCACGCCGATTTTATATCCCATTTCCAACGCACGGAGCTGTTCCAGCGATTCGGTCTTTTCCAATGGGGTCTGTTCCATCTTGGCATAGGCCAAAAGGAAATCTCTGCGGTATGCATAAATACCGACATGCTTCAGCGGTGGTTCGCTGAAATCATGGCGCGGATAGGGAATGAGGGACCGGGAGAAATACAGGGCTTCGTCTTTCCGGTTCACTACCACTTTGACGGAAGAAGGGTCGTCGTAGTCTTCCTTTTTGAGTGGGGTCGCTACGGTAGCCATATCCAAATCTTCATGGTCCAGCAAATCCTGGGCCAGACGGTCAATCACGTCCGGGTCAATCAGCGGTTCATCGCCCTGTACATTGACGATGATGTCGTATTCCGGAAAATGAGCAGCCACTTCGGCCAGTCGGTCGGTGCCAGTCGGATGGTCCACAGATGTCATAACCACACGGCCGCCAAACCGTTTCACTTCATTTTCAATGTCTCCATGGTCAGTAGCCACGATAACCGTATCCGGTACTTTCGCCAGAATGGCTCTTTCGTATACCCGCTGTACCAACGTTTTTCCAGCAATCATCCTGAGTGGCTTCCCGGGCAAACGGGTCGACGCATAACGGGATGGAATAATACAAGCAACTTTCATATTTTTTCTCCTCTTAGAAACCATTATATTTTACATTTCTATTTATAGGTTAGCCCTTCGGGCGGGTTATAAAAGGTTAGCTTCGCAGGTTATATCCACAACTCTATCTTTCCTTATGGCTCATTATTTCAAGCCAAGTAAAAATTTTTAAGTAAGTGGTCATTAGATAATCACTGAATATATGTAGTGAAATTTTGGTATTTAAACTATCCTGCAAATACCTTTATACTCGCTGTTGTTAGTTGTTGGTTGTTAGTTGTTTGGCTCCAGACAACCAGCAACCAACAACAATCACTAATCTAGTTTCTTACCAATTGAAAAATGAATAAATGACCACGCACTACCTAATCCCTAGCTACTAATCCCTAATCCCTATTTTCTTCTGAATAAGACGAAATAGTTTTTCTTCATCACCATGAACTGTCATTTCAATTTCCAGCACCGCAAAGGGAATGTCTGATTTCGCCAAACTGGTAAGATTCAGCATTTTGACCGCATCTTTTTCGGTCATGACAATCCACTCGGCCCCTTTTGCTTTGGCTTCGGAAATCGCATTTCGCACATCTTCTTCAGTATAGTGGTGATGGTCGTCAAAGGCCATCTGCCCCACCATGCGAAGGCCCGCTTCTTTGGCGGTTTCTGCAAAGGCTCCCGGATTGCCGATACCAGAGAGAAGCAACGCTTTTTTCATCGCTGCCTCTTGTAATGGTCCTTCGTGAATGGATTGTTTCCACTTGTCATAGAGAACCACTTTGGACGGCGCATGGCAGGATGTCAGAATGTCCACGCCCGGTGCAAGTTCGTGAAGTTTTTCTTTGATGTCCATCACGTCCACCGCATGGACCTGATCGCTTTTGGTTAAAATAAAAAGTCCAGCTCGCTGCAGTGCCGATAAAGGTTCACGCAAAAGCCCTCTGGGCAAGGCATGGTCATAGCCGAAAGGATTGGTGCAATCGATGAGGATGATATCCAAATCCCGCTTCAGCTGCCAATACTGAAAACCATCATCCATGAGCAACACATCGGCCCCCATGTTCATGGCTTTTTGGGCCGACGTGATACGGTCTTTCCCTACCAAAATCGGCACGCCAGGCAATTTCCGAGCCATCATGTACGGCTCGTCTCCTGCCATGGCTTGGGAAACCAAGATGTTCTTCCCGTCGGAAACGACACCGCCTTCTTTTTCCAGACCGCTCCGATAGCCTCGACTGATCACTGCCGGCTTTCTTCCCCGTTTTTGCAGTGCTTCCGCCAAAAGCAGGATGCACGGCGTTTTCCCGGTACCGCCAGCGGTGATATTGCCTACGCTGATGACAGGCACCTCTACGGATACTTGCTTAGACAAGGCGGCGTTTCGTTTCTTTTCTACGCCGGACAGATAGACTTTTTCCAGTTTTTCCAATCCACTAAGAGCCAGTCGATCCAACCCGCTGGGAGATGGATTTTTCATCAGCCCTGTCACATAGGATTCAAGACTCATCACAGCCTCCCAGATGAACGCCATAGTCGGCAATCAACTTTTCAAACGCATCAATATTTCTTTCTGTAGCGCCCTGGTTTTCATGAACCACTTCCAAAGCCGCTTCGCCCATTTTCTTCATTTCTTCCGGATGGTCCAGCAGATGAAGCACGGTCTTTTCAAACTCCGCTTCATTGGTGGTCATGCGGCACACCCCGCGGCTGGACAGCAGTTCAAAAATTTCCTGGAAGTTGAACATATAGGGGCCTACCAAGACAGGTTTCCCATGGGCTGCCGGTTCCAAAATGTTATGGCCGCCCACTTTCACAAAGCTGCCGCCGACGAATACGATGTCGGCCAAACTGTACAACCGGCCCAATTCGCCGATGGTATCCAAAATGACAATCTGCGGACTCTTGCCATCGTCTTCTTCGGTACCCATTTTGGAACGACGAAGCACGGTGTATCCCAGATGTTTAATCATAAATTTCACAGAAGGGGCTCTGGTGATTTCACGGACCGCCAGAAGAAGGCGTGCATTGGGGTATTTCTTCAATACCTTTCCAAAGGTTTTGACCACCATTTCTTCTTCCCCGCTGTGGGTAGAACCGGCCACAATGATAGGTCCTTTGCCATCGAAACGGAATTCCTTCCGCAGGGCCTGTCGTTCTTCTTCCGACACTTCCGCATAGGTCTGGTCATACTTGGTATTTCCTGTAATGGTCACCCGCTTCGGGTCTGCCCCCATGCCGATGATGCGTTCTCTATCAATCTTGGACTGCATGCAGAATTTACGGATCTGCAGCAACATGCGGGTGGTGAACCGTTTAATCAACGAATACCGTCTCATAGAACGGCTACTGATACGACCATTCATCATCATGACAGGGATTTTCTTTTTCCATGCCAGGCGAAGGAAATTGGGCCACAGTTCGGTTTCAATCAGAATAATGGCTTTCGGATTTACAATATCTACAATGCGTTCCGTAATGACTGGTAAGTCAAAGGGGAAAAAGATATGTCCATCCGCTTCCGGAATGATACGCTGGGCCATGCGATGTCCTGTGGCAGTAACCACTGACACCACCACCATTTCATTGGGATACTTTTTCTTCAGTTCCCTCACAATCGGACTGGCCGCTACCACTTCCCCTACGGAAGCCGCATGCACCCAAATGGCATTATGGTAAGCAATCTGCTGCAGCGTCGGCGTTGGCATGATGCCCGCACTTTGCTTCAGGCGATCATAAAAGCCTTCTTCAAAAACAAGCCGATAAATCAAAATCGGAATCTGCAGTATCCAATACGCCACCAGGCATATGTTGTAAACCCAATACAATTTATTCTCCTTTTCTTACATTAGGGATTGGTAGCTACCAGCTACCAGTCACCAGTCACCAGTCACCAGTCACCAGTCACCAAAAGATTATACGCTGCAGCGCTATATGAATTGACGCGCTGCCACCGCCATTTCTCACTTCTAATTTCTCACTTCTAACTATTACTTCCCTTGTGCATTCTTGGCTGACATGGTGTACAGTTCGTAATACAATCCACCTTTGGCCATCAGTTCGTCATGGGTGCCTCGTTCGGCAATGACACCGTTGTTGAGAACCAGAATCTGGTCTGCATTTTTAATAGTAGACAGACGATGGGCAATCACGAAAGAAGTACGGCCCACCATGAGTTTATCCAGTGCATCTTGTACAATTTTTTCACTTTCTGTGTCCAAAGCAGAAGTGGCTTCATCGAGAATCAAAATCTTCGGGTCTTTCAGAATGGCACGAGCGATGGCGATACGCTGGCGTTGTCCGCCGGAAAGAACCAATCCGCGATCCCCCACTTTGGTTTCAATGCCATGGGGCAGGCTCTTGACAAATTTTTCGGCGTTAGCCGCACGCACAGCCGCCCACACTTCTTCATCGGTGGCATCCAGTCGTCCATACAGTACATTTTCTTTAATAGTAGTGTTAAACAGCAATGTATCCTGAGGGACCAAACCAATATTATCTCGGAGCGAGCCAACAGTCACATCACGGATATCTACGCCATCGATATAAATAGCGCCACCGGTGACATCATAGAAACGAGGCAACAAATTCGCTATAGTGGTTTTCCCTGCACCGGAAGGACCCACCACCGCAATGGTCTGTCCTGGTTCTGCCACGAAATTCAGATCCGTCAATACTGGATTTTCTTTTTCATAATAGAAAGCTACATGACGAGCTTCCACCTTGCCCTGGCTGACCACCAGCGGCTTGGCATCTTTTTTATCCTGTACTTCCGGTTCTTCATCCAGAATGGCAAAAACGCGGTCGGCGGCAGCCAAAGATTTCTGTACGCTACCGAAACTTTCCGCCAGTCTTCTAGTCGGATTGGCCAGGTTGATAGCATAAATCAGGAATGCAATCAGTTCCCCGGTGGTCATGACGCCATCAATAACAGATACACCACCGTACCAGATGATGGCACATACCGCAATAGCAGACAGGAATTCCACCAAAGGCGTCATCTGGCTCTGCTGGCGAATGGCCCGAACCGTAGCATTGAAACTGGATTTATTGATTTCATTGAACCGCTTTTCTTCAAAATCACCACGGTTGAAACTTCTGACAATGCGAACCCCCTGGATGGTTTCCTGCAGCATAGAAGTCACATCGGCCAGTCGTTCCTGTACGTCCCGGCCGCTGGAATGGAGTTTCCGTCCAAAGAATTTGATGGTATAAGAAACCAGCGGCACAATAACCAGGCACAGAGCAGTCAATTTCCACTGCAGGTAAATCATGGACACAAATGACCCGATGAAAATGGCTCCTTCCTGCACCAACTGGATAAAATTATCCACAATCGCCATTTGCAAAGCGGAAATATCATTGGTGAGATTACTCATGATTTCCCCAGTGCGACGACGGTCGTAGTAGGAAATCGATAATTTCTGCAGATGATGGTACAGCACATTGCGAAGGTCCATAATGACCGCCTGTCCGATATATCCCATCAAGTACCGATGGCCGAAAGTGGTAATGGCACGGATAAAGAAAGTCACCATGATGGCTACGATAATGAGGTACAGCATGGTCAAATCTTTATCATCCAGTACCTTATCGATCACGTCCTTGATGATCCACGGAACCACCAAGTTGGATACCGATACAAACAGCATAAAGACCACCGAAATGGCCAGCAGCATTTTATAGGGCTTCAAATAGGATAAAAGCCGAATGTAACTATTTAACTTACTTCTTTTCTTGTTCAATATAGTTTCTCCAGGGTATAACCTTTTAAATCACGCATGTTGGTAGGGTGACTGGTGACTCGTGACTAGTGACTAGGAAAAATAAAATTCCCAGTCACTAGTCACTAGCTACCTATTTTCTGCTGTTTTCATAATCAGCTCTGCCACACGCTTGACAGCACCACCGCCTCCTAAGGCTTTGCGTACTGCTTGAATCTTCTTCACATTTTCTTCTCTACGCTTTGGATTGGTAATCCAAGGACTGACAATGGCTGCGATATTCTCCGCCGTCACCGCATCCTGCAGCAGTTCCGGCGTCACTTCCCGATCCAAAAGCAAGTTAGGAAGGCCCGCATATTTCACATGCACCAGCAGTTTCGCCAGCATCCAAGTCACCGGAGCGAGCCGATAGACCAGCACCGTAGGAAGTTCCATCAAGGCCGTTTCCAAAGTGGCTGTTCCGGACGAAGCGATGCAGGCATCACAGATTTGCATCAAATCATATTGCTTGCCTTCGGTAATTTCGATAGAAAGTTTCGACGCCCCGATGATGGAAGATAAAAATTCCATAGGAATTGTAGACGCCCGCGGAATGAAAAATTGGCAATCTGTCTTTTGCTGCAACTTTTCTGCCGCCGCCAGCATCACTGGAAGAAGTCCTTTGACTTCATTTTTCCGACTCCCCGGCATGAGAAGAATCCGCTTTTTATCTGTATTTCCACGGAAATAGGTCATAGCCTCCTCATAGGACATGGAAGGCTTCACTGTATCTGCCAAGGGATGTCCCACAAAGGAGACATGCGCTCCCACTTCTTCGTAGGCTTTGGCTTCAAAGGGAAATATGGACGCCACGGTGTTTACATCGCGGACAATATTTTTTGCCCGGCCTTTGTTCCACGCCCAAATGGTGGGAGCGATGTAGTACACCACTGGAATGCCCAGTTCTTTTGCCACATGAGCCAGTTTCATATTGAACCCCGGATAGTCCACACAGACCAACACGTCGGGCTTTTCTTTGATCATCGCTTCTTTTAGAAACATGCGGAGTTTGAAGAATAGAGGCAAATGCTTGATTACCTCTACCACGCCGATGATGCCGAGATTTTCGATATCATAGATGATGCGGACCCCTGCTTTTCGCATATCCTGTCCGCCCATGCCGAAAATCTCTGCGTCCGGATAGAGGCGTTTAATTTCCGCCGCCACCGCACCGGCATGCATGTCCCCCGACGCTTCGCCAGCAGACATCATAATTTTTGTCATCTTTATATTCCTTATATTTTACTGGTGACTCGTGACTGGTGACTAGTGACTAGGATTTGCTTTTCCCAGTCACTAGTCACCAGTCTACCAGTCACTCATGAGTCCCTTCCACCGCCAGAATCACAATGCCTTTTTTATTGGCCTCTTCCAGCACCTTGTCTTTTTCTGCAAATAAGGTGTGATAGGCTTCGATGGCAAGTACGGCACAATCGCTTTCTTCCATGGAGTGCAGGGTGGTGAGACCCACAGCAGGCATATCGAAACGGGTATCCTGTCCCGGCTTGGCGGTTTTCACTACCACCGCACCGCCGCGAGCCAGCGAACCGCCACGACGAATGCACGCATCAGTCCCTTCGATGGCTTCTACCGCCATGACCGCTTGGTTCTTTACCACCACAGTCTGTCCCAAATCAATAGCCCCAATGGCTTTGGCCGCTTCAAAGCCAAAAGCCACATCGGCCAGCTGCTCTTTGGTGGGCTGTTTCTTTGTAAATACCTGAGGCCCCGGCATGAGGGGTTTCAAATATTTCGTCTGGTCCAATACAGAAATCCCATCTTTCGCCAGTTCATCCACAATGGCCAAAGTGATCGTATCGTCTTTGAAATTCATTTTTCTCAGTTTATTCAACAATTTAATGGCCCGGAAATCAGGGAATGTATGCGATTTGTACAGCCATTCCTTGGTCACCTTGCCAATCATGGTGACTTCTCTCACCTGTTCTTTCACCAAGGTCTTGATGACCTTTTCCAGCTTGAAAGCGCTGATATCGTAATATACATCTGCTATTTCAGAAAGCTTCGGATCCACCCCGGGAATAACGGCGATGCAAACCACCCGGTATCCCTGTGGTTTCACTGCTTCTATAAATTCTACAGGAAGCGTTCCGATGCCTGCTAATAAACCAATCGTTTCCATAATGACCTCCAATGGGCTCTGCGAAAAAGCCGTGACTGGTGACTAGTGGACTGGTAACTGGAATTTTTCTTATATATAGAGTCACCAGTCACGAGTCACAAAAGCATTTTTGCAGAGTTTCAATATGTCATAGTTCATTTTATTTTATCATTTTTCGTCCTTTTACGCATTAAGGAATTTGAATATTATATATGAAATCCATATTTCAATATTTCTAAAATAATATTCATACATCATGGTCAAAGGGTATAATTCTGCCAATTCCTATTTTCAACATATCAATCTTACCGCCTGTTGCAAGGTTATAAAGGTTATATAAGGTTATGCGAGATCGGTATTCCCATAACCTTATATAACCTTTTTACCCCCGTCTCCATCAATGTTGTTAAGTTAAGAATTTGAGTCAGTAAGCATGATTTGGCTAGAAGTTACAGATTGCTAAAGGTTCTTAAGGTTCTAATGGTTCTTAGGTTTCTCGAATGTACTGATAAACGCTAGTTATCATCTCATTTGAGGACCGTGAGAACCTTCAGAACCATTAGAACCTTAAGAACCTTTCCCATGAAAGTAACCACCACATATTTCGCTTCACTTAATGACATTGCCGTCGCCATCGGTATGGCTCTATGTTAGAATAAGCAGTCAGTAGAATAATAACCCTTCTGCATCGTTTCCCATGAAACATGCGCCTAATTGATTTGGTAAAATGTTGCGGTGCTTTATAAGTTGTGCGCCGCCACTACCACTCCTCACTCCTAATTTTTTAATTTCCAGTCACCAGTCACGAGTCTACCAGTCACCATCAGCGTACAAAAAAAGGATTGCTTTCGCAATCCTTTTTTATTTGCTAATTAATTATCATGGGGAACCATGTCTTCTGCTTTCAGTGTGCCTGCTTTACGACGTTCTGCGTATTCTGCAGTAGCGGTGAAGAGAACGTCACTGGAGCTGTTCAGTGCAGTTTCACTAGCATCTTCCAGTACGGAGATGATGAAGCCTACGCCAACAACCTGCATAGCAATATCACTGTTGATACCGAAGGAAGCACATGCCACTGGAATCAGAAGCAGGGAGCCGCCGGCTACGCCGGAAGCACCGCAAGCACCTACGGTAGAAACGATGCAGAGAAGAAGGGCTGTCGGGAAATCCACGTCAATGCCCAAGGTATTGGCAGCAGCCAATGCCAAAACGGAAATGGTGATGGATGCACCGGCCATGTTGATGGTGGCGCCCAGCGGAATAGAAATGGTGAAGGTATCTGGATTCAGGCCCAACCGTTTGCACAGAGACAGGTTAACCGGAATGTTGGCTGCAGAGCTTCTGGTGAAGAATGCATAAACGCCGCTTTCACGGATGGTGGTCCAAACCAGCGGGTAAGGATTTTTGTGAACCTTCGCATACACGATGATCGGATTCATCACCAGAGCTACCAGTACATAGGAACCAATCAGTACGCCCAGAAGCTGTACATACCCCAGGAGAGCTTCCACGCCAGCGGAACCAACGGAATCAGCCACCAAGCCCATAATCCCCAGAGGAGCGAAGTGGATGACCCAGGTAACCACCTGAGTAACAGTTTTGGCGATATCAGCCAGCCATGTCTTGGTGGTGCCAGAACCATAATTTTTCAGTGCCAAGCCAATGATGATGGCCCATGCCAGGATGCCGATGTAGTTGCCGTTCAGCAGCGCATTGACCGGGTTATCTACAATGGAAAGAATCAGGTTGTGCAGCACCTGTACGATACCACTTGGCGGTGCCAGTTTGGTATCAGCAGCCACCTGCAGATGCAAGGTGGTAGGGAACAGGAAAGACATGCAAACACCAACCAAGGAAGCAAAGAAAGTACCGATGACATACAGTTCAATAATTGGCTGCATTTTGCCGCCCTGACCATCTTTTTTCTGTGCCATAGCATTCATGACCAGGAAAAAGACCAGAATCGGTGCAACACCTTTCAATGCCTTAACAAACAAATCCCCGAAAATCTTGACCACCGGAATGGCCGGTGGGAAGCAGACTGCAATCAAAATGCCGATCACCAAACCGACAGCAATCTGCTTAATCAATGCGACACTACTGAGTATGTGTCCAATTTTATTAAGCATACCTCTCCTCCTATAACTACATATACTTCATTGATTCTCTTAGTATACAGTTTTCAACGTCATGTTGCAAGAAAAAGTTATAAGTTTTTAAAGTGATAAAGAAAGAAATAAGAGATGTGACTGGTAGACTCGTGACTGGTGACTGGAAAATTTTTTAATGCCCAGTCGCCAGTCACTAGTCACGAGTCACTATTCACAAAAGCCCCCTTTGTATTCATCTGGATATCACAATGATACAAAATGAAATGGTCCACGTAGGAGGCACATTCTTGGAAAGTTTTGGAGGAAATAGGAACGCCTAGCGGTGCGTTCCATTTATAGGAAACAAAGGAAAGCAGCAGGGCTTGGGCCGGTTCTGACAGGTGACTTTCTTCCATCGGCTCTCTGGCCGCCGGATCGAAACCGGCTTGGCGGAGCAGTTGCAATGCACCAATGAAAGCGGAAATCATTTTATTTCTTTGCTGCGCCGTCAGTGCAGCAGCTTCCAATATCCGATAGGCCCGATAGTCACTCTGGTTTTCTGGAAATAAATGCATTGCCAGTTCTATCACATAGTACCACTGCTGCATTTCTCCATAGTCCATGCGCATCATGTCCAGCAAAAGCCGTCCTTCGTACTGCCGAATGACACCATACTCAGGAAATAAAATAGCAGAAAGTTGAATTTCTGCCAGAGACAACAAAGCCCCTGTCCCACACTTCTGCATCACAGCCCGAGGTACCGTGAGCTGCATCAATCCATTTTCTTTAGTAAATACAGAAAGGGATCGTCCCCCTTCCCGTCCTTGACTGGCTCGAAGAACAATCCCTTCTACATTGATTAGTCGTGAATGCATAGATATTACTCCTATTTTTAGTGACTGGTGACTGGTTACAAGAACTTTTCCTAATCCCTTCCTAGTCACCAGTCACGAGTCACCAGCTACCAATTTCTCCGCTTTCACCCGAACAATGCGGAAGCCGGAAATGCGAATGACCGTGAAACGCCAACCACCGAAATCTACATAATCTCCTTCTTTGGGCACCCGTTCCAGATGGGCAAAGACGAATCCACCGATGGTAGCCGTTTTATTTTCATCTTCCAGGTCGATATCGAGTCGATCGGATACATCTTCCAAGATGACAGTGCCGTCAAATTCGTAAGTGCCATCTTTCTGGCGAAGGATTTCATAGGGCACATTGTCCGCCGCTTGCGGAATTTCTCCCATCAGTTCTTCCACCAAATCCTCCAAGGTGACCATGCCGGAGGTACCGCCATATTCATCGACCACCACGGCCAGATAAATGCGGCGGTTCTTCATGAGCTGCAGCAGCGCCGGGGCGGGCATCACTTCAGGAACCGTCAGAATTTCTCGCATCATTCGTTTCATATTCAGATGACCGCTCAAAAGACCTTCCAGGAAATCTTTCACATGAATGAATCCCATGATTTGGTCTTTGTCTTCCAGACAAACCGGATAGCAAGTGTGATGGGTTTTGGAAATGGTGCGCCGCATGGAATCGATTTCTTCATCGAAATCCAGCACTACCATATCATTTCGCGGAATCATCACATCCCGCACCATGAGGTCAAAGAAATCGAAAGAATTTTTAATCAGTGTATTTTCCAACGCATTGAGCCGACCGCTACGATGACTTTCTTCCACAATGCACCGAATTTCATCTTCTGTATAAGTGAAATTCACTTCATTGCGGAACGGAATCTTCCACAGTCGAAACAGCCGCCGCGTCAAAAATAGGCCAGTTTCCACAAAGAGCCGATACAGATGGCGATTCATATGAATCACCCAAGTATGAGACGCCAGCATAGGCAGCGGTTCTACCAGTGCATGGGCGCCAGGAATCAGAATGGTTCCTACCCAATAGGCCATGCCAATCCCTAAGATGAGGCATGCCCACAAAAGATACACCAGCCATCCCCACTCATTTCCTAAAAAGGGAGCCAGCAGTAAGGACAAATGGGAACCGATGGCCAACACAGAAATTCCCAGTATACTACTGCAAAGCACAAAGGATACCTGGGTGCCGCCAATGATTTGCGAAGTCCGCCGGTAAAACGGCGCCACCTTTTCCACCAGGGTTGGATCCTGCTCGTCGTTGTCTTCAATGTATTTCTTCCGCATCCGGGCGAAAGAAAAATTCACCATGGTATTTTTATAATTCAGAAAGGAAACCACCAGAATCACCAGCAGCCACAATCCGATCCATTCTATATGCGTAGAAATAAGAAAACACCTCTCCTCTTGCGGTTATCAACAATCAGTATGACCCCACATCATACACAGGTTAGAAGTGAGAAGTTAGAAGTTAGAAATGAAGGAAGGGGGGCACAACTTATATAGCCCCCATGTCCTCTTTATATTTGTGACTCGTGACTAGTGACTGGTGACTGGAATCGCATTTTCCTAGTCACCAGTCACTAGTCACGAGTCACCCAAATAATGATGCGCCGCCACCACCATTTCTCATTCCTAATTCCTCATTCCTAATTGCACTACTTGTGTTCTTTATATCCCAATTCTCTCAGGATATAATCTTTGTTCTTCCAATCTTTGCTGACTTTAACCCACAGGTCCAGGAACACCGGTGCGCCGATAAGGTTTTGGATTTCTTCTCTGGCTTCCTGTCCAGCTTCTTTCAGGACGCTGCCTTTTTTGCCGATGATGATTCGTTTCTGAGATTCCCGTTCCACGTAAATGGTGCAGCGGATATAGACCTTGCCATTTTCTCTTTCGTGGAATTCTTCTGTAAATACGCCAATGGCATGGGGCACTTCTTCACGGGTCCGAAGGAGCAGTTTTTCACGGACGATTTCCTGGACAATATTTCTTTCCGGCTGGTCGGTTACCATGTCATCAGGGAAATACTTCGGTCCCTGAGGCAGGTATTTCTCAATCATCTGCATCAGGGTATCCAGATTTTCGCCAGTCTTAGAAGAAATCGGTACAATTTCTGCAAATTTGAAAATTTTGCTGTACTGCACCAGTTTCTTCAATAGTTCTTCTTTAGAAATCAAATCGATTTTGGACAGTGCCAAAATGACCGGTACTTTCCGATCTTTCAGAAGCGACAAGATATAGCGGTCGCCAGCCCCCAGCGGGTCATCGCAGGCACAAAGAAATACAATCATATCCACTTCATCCAGGGCATCCATGGTATTCTGACGAATCACTTCGCCCAGCTTGCTCTGGGGCTTGTGCATCCCTGGGGTATCCAGGAAAACCACCTGAGAATTTTTTCCATTCCACACGCCGGTAATTTTATTTCTCGTCGTCTGGGCATGGTGGGACACAATGGAAATCTTTTCTCCCAAGAGAGCATTCATCAAAGTAGATTTTCCCACATTCGGTCGGCCAATCAGGGCCACAAAGCCGGAATGAAAATCGGAACTTGGTATCATAGGAACTCCTTTATTTTATTAAATATAACATACCGATATATAGTGCGTAATGCGAAGTGCGTAGTGCGTAATGATGGAAGGGGTGCACAACTTATAAAGCACCCCAATACCCCATTTTTATAAAATGGGCAGTTGGCAGTGAGCCGTATCTGCATACTGACATCGGCGAGCATATAGAAACGGACTGTGTTATTCATGACCATTAGGGTATAAGAGCAATTCGATGCGCTCGCCGGCCACCATTACGCACTACGCACTTCGCATTACGCACTATTAACAACCAAAACTATTCGGCAGCAACTCCTCCAACCGGTATACGCGGTAATCAGAAATGTTTTTTCCACAAATAACGTAGGGTACGTGAAATTCGGCCAGGACTTGGCGGCAAATTCCACACGGGGTGGTATAGGACGTTTCACTGCCGATGACGGCGATGGCTTGGAAATTTAATTTTCCTGCCGCAATTGCACTGCCGATGGCATTCTGCTCTGCACAAAATCCCGCCGGATAAGAAACATTTTCCACATTGCAGCCTGTGTAAATAGAACCATCTTCCATCAGCACCGCCGCTCCTACGGGATAGTGAGAATACGGAGAGTAGCTGTTTTTCCGCGCGTCAAAAGCGGCCTGCAAAAGGCACTGTACGTCTGGTTCAGGTAAAGAACACTGGGTAGGCATGGATATCACCTCGTTTTTTGCGATTAGTAGCTAGGCCCTAGAGATCAGGAAATACGCGATGATTTCTTCTGTTACAAAGGTTCTAATGGTTCTCAAGGTTCTTGCATGTGCCAAGTAACGCTACAGGTATCATTGATACTTGTCCCCTTCCTTTGGAAGGGGATAGGACTTAAGCACAGCGAAAAGTCCAGGGGATAGCTCGCACTAGCGGTATAAAAACCATTTATCTCCACTCGTTTAGGCGTTCTCTCTAGCGGCTAGCCTAACAACTCTTCTTCATCTTCCTATCCCCCCTGCCCCCCTTCCTGAGGAAGAGGGTAGATACCAATGCTACCTCCAGCGTCACTTGGCGCGTTCTAGGAACCCGAGAATCCTGAGCAGCCTGAGAACCTTGAGAAACCTATAATTCCCCAGTCACTAGTCACGAGTCACCAGTCACTAACCCCTAGTCACTAACAACTACTTCTCCCCGTTCAATCTCCCCTTCGGTCACAATCCGTGTGAGTCCGCATGCGGAGAGGATGTCTTCTTCGGCTTTCCGCATGGCTTTCTTTTCTTCCGGATCATAGTGGTCGTAGCCAAGGATGTGCAGGAAGCCGTGAACGGACAGGTAGGCCATTTCTCTTTCTTTGCTATGGCCAAATTCTTCGGCCTGAGCAATGGCACGGTCCAAATTGATCACAATATCCCCCAGTGCTTTTTCTTCTTCCGGAATGTCATCTTCCCCTTCATTCAGTGCAAAAGAGAGCACGTCTGTGGGAGCATCTACATTTCTATAATCCCGATTCAGTTCATGAATGGTATCGGCATCGCAAATGAGCACACTGATTTCTGCATCTTCCGGTACCTTTTGCAATTCAGCCCCTTTATTTAATACCATATAAATCAATTTTTCCAAATCTTCATTGTAAAACTTCATATCACTGTAGTTGATGGTAATTTCCATGTTACACCTCCGACTAATATATTTTTATACCTGCATAGGCATCAGTCATGCCATCCTTTTTAGTGCGTAGTGAGGAGTGCGTAGTGGTGGAAGGGGCGCACAAAATTTGGAAGCGCCCCAATACCCCTTTTATAAAAGTAAAAACTTTGCGGCGCTATATGAATTGTGCGCCGCCACCTTCATTACGCATCACGCACTACGCATTACGCACTGTTTTCTTATCTTTTTCGTAAGCATGTATAATCGCTGCTACCAAGTCATGCCGCACCACGTCGTCTTCACTGAAATGGACTTGGCCGATGCCTTTGACTTGTTTCAGTACCCGCTGGGCATCGATGAGGCCGCTTTTCACGTTGGCTGGCAAGTCGATCTGGGTCACGTCGCCATTGATGACCATTTTGGAGCGGAAGCCCAAGCGGGTGAGAAACATTTTGATCTGTTCCACCGTAGTATTCTGGGCTTCATCGAGAATGATGAAGGATTTCTCCAAAGTACGACCACGCATATAGGCCAGCGGGGCCACTTCAATTTGGCCTTTCTGCTGGAGACGAATAAATTCTTCTGGACCAAACATATCCTGCAACCCATCAAAGAGAGGCCGCAAGTAAGGATTTACCTTTTCCTGCATGTCACCGGGAAGGAACCCCAATTTTTCCCCTGCTTCCACGGCAGGGCGAACCAAAATAATCCGCTGCACGTCATGGTTGCGAAGGGCAAAGGCTGCCAGGGCCACTGCCAGATAGGTTTTCCCGGTCCCCGCCGGTCCCACACCGAAGGTGATGGAATTTCTGCGAATCGTATCGATATACAGCTTCTGTCCCAACGTCCGCGGCCGGATGGGTGCTCCGTTTTTCGTGAAATTGATGATGTCTGCTTCCATTTCTTCCAGGATGTGTTCTTTCCCCGCATCCAGCAGCTTCATCACCAACCGCACCTGTCGCTCCGACAAGCGAATCCGATCCTTCACCATTTTCCGAAGCCGTTCAATCACCGCCCGGCTCCGGCCCACCGCCTCTTCGTCCCCGGCGATGCGAATCATATTTCCTCTACCAGAAATATCTGCACCATACTGGGCCGCGATGCATTTCAAATACTGGCTATCTCGTTCAAAAAGATGAGCCGCCTCGGTCATATCACCGATCACAATTTGTTCTATTTTTTCAGCCATACTACTCCTATTGAATGCTTGCCATATAATGTTCTCTGATATTAGTGCGTAATGCGTAATGGTGGTAGCGGCGCACAATTCATATAGTGCCGTATTTTTTATTTTATTATAAAAGAAGGGTATTGGGGCGCTTTATAAGTTGATGCGCCCCTTCCTTCATTATGCACTACGCACTTCGCATTACGCATTTCTTCCAGCACTACTATAAAAACCGCTTGATGGCTTTTCCATCCAAATAATCGCACAGGCACCCTTGGGAAATATTTCTTTCTTCCATGAGAGCGTCAATCCGTTTCTTCACTTCCCACCAGGGGGAGCCGCCGTTAACGGAGAGGGTATTTCCCCCTGACGCCCGACCGACGATACGCTGAATGACAATGTCTTTCCGCAGGTACGACAGGAAGAGCATCACCCGCTCCATGTATTCCTCCATAGAAGACAGCTTCACTTCGCCGCGCTGGTACATGTCGGCCAGGGCCGTGCCTTTCACAATATATAAGGAATGGAGTTTCACCTCTGTCACCGGCAGAACGGAAATCAACTTCGCCGCTTCGATCACATCGATCCGGTCATCCCAGGGAAGGTCTGCAATCACATGGGTACACTGCCCGAAACCGTAGCGACCGATGCGAAGCGCTGCATCAATGTACTCCGCCACGGTGTGACAGCGGCCCAGTTTCAACAACGTGTGGGCATTGGAACTCTGGAGTCCCAACTCGATGGTCACATCTTTCCCATATTTCACCGCCGTTTCCTTCAGGATATCCAAGTACCTTTCATGGATACAATCCGGCCGGGTCGACACATCGACGCCCACCACATCGGGGTGCGCCATGGCTTCTTCCATCCAAACCTGGAAATCCTCCGGCTTGGCGTACGTATTGGTGTAATTTAAGAAATAAGCAATAAACTTCTTCGCCTTGTACTTGGGCCCCACATGGGCGATGCTGCGGTTCAGCTGCTGGGTGATCCCCATGCCCACCGCTTTCGTTTCATAATCCGCCCCGATGGACCCGCAAAAAATGCAGGGCGACGAAGACAAAGACCCATCCCGATTCGGACAAGTCACCGGCAAGGAAATAGGAATCTTGTACACCTTTTCTCCATATTTCCCTTTTAAATAATCTGAATAGTTGCGATAATGTTCCATAATATAGGTGACTGGTGACTCGTAGACTAGTGACTGGACTTGAAAAAACGCTAGTCACCAGTCACAAGTCACTAGTCACTTTTTTCATAAGCCAATAATACACTCTAATTATATACCAAAATCACAATTCCTGCATTTACATAGGTATAATGGTTTTGTAAAATGATAATAAAGGTGACTCGTGACTAGTGACTAGTGACTGGTGACTGGTGACTGGTGACTAGTAGCTAGTAACTAGTAACTAGTAACTAGGGATTAGGCCCTAGGAATTATGGGATTCAAGATTCCGCTAGTGTCACAGCAGGAGTAATTGCCTATTTCCTAATCCCCAGGGCCTAGGGAAACACTGATTTAATCATGGTTTGAAATTATTCTTGAATTTTTATTCAAAGCGAGGAAAG
>DBLC01000179.1:5184-6603 GCA_002297935.1 Dialister sp. UBA734 | reverse complement strand
TTCAAACCATGATTAAATCAGTGTTTCCTTAGCAACTTTTATCAATAAAAATATAAAAAATCTATTGACAGGGGTATAAAAAACACGTATAATACTCCTTGTGAGATTTGTCCGGAAACCACTAGCCCCGGAGGAAGGATGACATCTTGCGGTTCTGTTTTTTATTCAGGAGGAATCATTTATAATGAAAAGCACATTTATGGCCAATGCGGGCAACATTACTCGCAAATGGTATATCGTAGATGCTGAAGGACTGACACTTGGCCGTCTGGCTGCAGGTGTTGCAAAAGTTCTGACCGGCAAAAATAAACCTACCTACACACCGCACGTTGACACTGGCGACAACGTTGTCATCATCAACGCAGATAAAGTCGTTCTGACCGGTAAGAAATTGCTGAAGAAAGAATATTTCCACTACACCGGATATATCGGCGGAGACAGATACCAGAAAGCTGGCGATGCTCTTCGTGAAAAGCCGGTATGGGTTGTTGAACACGCTATCCGCGGCATGCTTCCAAAGAACAAGCTTGGCGCTCAGATGTATCGTAAACTTCACGTTTATGCAGGCAATGAACATCCACATGCTGCTCAGAAACCTGAAGAATTGAAACTCAACATCCGTTAACCAGAAGGGAAGGAAATAAGAAATGGCAGAAGCTACATACTACGGCACAGGCCGCAGAAAAACATCCGTTGCCAGAGTCCGTCTGGTACCGGGACAGGGTAACATCACAATCAATGGTCGCGATCTGAAGGATTACTTCGATCTGGCAACCCTTGAACTGATCATTAAACAGCCACTGGAACTGACTGGCACCACCACCGCATATGACGTTATTGCTAACGTAAAAGGCGGCGGCCGTACAGGTCAGGCTGGCGCTATCCGTCATGGCATCAGCAGAGCTCTCCTCGATGTAGATGGAGATTACAGAAAAGTTCTGAAGAGCGCAGGTCTCCTGACCCGTGATCCAAGAATGAAAGAACGTAAGAAATACGGTCTCAAAAAAGCAAGAAAAGCAAGCCAGTTCTCCAAACGTTAATCTTTGGATTGTGGCAAAGAACACTCATGGACATCCATGGGTGTTCTTTTTTTGTGCTCAGTAGTGATTTGTCATTCATTCACTCTCATTGGAAAAGTGAGTAGTGCGTAGTGCGTAGTGGTGGAAGGGGCGCACAAAATTTGGAAGCGCCCCAATACCCATTTTTATAAAAAAACAAAATCGATGCAAGAACCTTTTGAACTCTCATTTATTGCTGTGTTTCATTCGTCGTTTCATCGAGACAGAACCTTTAAATGCACATATCATCTCTTTGCTTCTCTAACCATGCCATCGCAGCAGAACCCTCAAATGCACATTTCATTTCTATGTTTCTTCAACCGTACCATCGCTACAGAACCCTAGGGCCTAGCTACTAATC
>DBLC01000179.1:0-5133 GCA_002297935.1 Dialister sp. UBA734 | reverse complement strand
AGTCACTAGTCACTAGTCACTAGTCACCAACCCCATGAACCAACTTTCTTTATCTGCCTCGGTGAAGTATAATATATGTATTATTATATAAATGGAGGAATACCAATGACTGCCAATGATATTCGTGATGCCATAGAAACATTTGTCAGATATGGCGTGCCGAAGGAACGAATTTTCAATGAAGTGATGCGGGCCAGATACTTGGATTACGTGTTATTTCTGAATCCCACCAATGTACAGTACGGGATTTCCATTGATGATTTATATGAAAATATGAAAAAGACTGCCGACAAACTGGGGCTGTATGAAGGAGATGCGGACACCTATGCCAAGGTGTATACCTTAGCGCTTCGGGTGGAGCCTATGGTTTTTGCACCCGATGTGCCAGAGGCTTCGGAAGAGATTCATGAAATCTTGAAATCCGCGGTGAAGAAGGCCAGTGAAGCAGGAAATACGATTTTATTCACCGGAGCGGATCAGTACCTGCCGTTCTTGGATGAAGCGTTCAAAGAATTGGGCGGGAAACGAATTGCTGTAGCGGTGAAGGAAAAAGCATGGAAAGAACGGCTGCAGCTGGTATTTCCTCGCGGTCGGGCCATGGTGATGGACGAACTGGCAGACGATACAGAACGGTATGATTATATTTTCGACTTGGAGAGCGAAGGGGTAGCCCATGGGGCAGCGGTTCGCCATATATTGGCCGACCAGGGCAGCATGGATTTGCTTCTGCCTTATGACGATTTGCAGGCCGATGACGAAATCGCATCTCAAGCCAGAAAAAATTTGGCAGATACCAGAAAACTGGCTTCCTATTACGATACAGAAATTGAAGGAAAAGAATTTGCGTTCCTTCGCTTTGCCGGTAAGGACCAGGAACAGGTCACTTTTGGTGAATCTGGATTTGTAGATGGCGAATTTTTCGGCTATGACCAGTTGAAGCTGCCTATGGACATGTTTATCGAAGCAGAAGATTGGAACTATGATTTGTATGCTTATAACGGAGATCCCACCATTCAAATGCTCCTTTCGGGCAATGTGGTGCAGGTAGAACATGGGGTGCAGCAGGGATTTTCTCAGGTGCTGCCCACTTGTCAGGCACCAGGGACATACATAGTTCTTCCCCAAGAAGCCATTGCCGATTCGGGCATTCGAGAAGATTTGCTGACCTCTATTTCTACAGAAACCGAAGGAGAGGCCACTTTGGCTAACGGCGGTGATTTGGTGTTAACCGTGGCGGAAGGAAAAGTGCATACTGCAGTGGTTCCCCAGGGATTGTCTCTCCTGCTGGGAGATCACATTCTCGCCTTTCGTCCCCAAGGAATCTATAGTGCAGAGTATCTGAAACTGTACTTGGATGGACAAGTGGGGCAGCTTTTCTTAGATACCATGAAAGCAGGAGAAACCTATCATCTGACTGCGTCCCGCATTCTTCGCATTCCTATGCCCAAAGCCAGCCCAGAACGGATCGAAATGGCTACACGGCTTTGCAAAGAAACTACCAAATCTTTGGCGGCTGCCGAAGCGGCTTGGAGAAAAGCAAAGCGAGATGGCGTGGGGCTGATGATGGGGAAATGATTTTTGGTGACTGGTGACTGGTGGCTAGTAGCTAGGCCCTAGGATTCTGTAGCGATGGTATGGCTGGTGAAATATAGCGATGTGTTGGCTCTCAAAAGGTTCTTGCTCTGTAAAAACAGTCAGAACCATTAGAACCTTCAGTCCCATAATAAATTTGCATCAATCATGGAGATACGTACTATGAAAATTGTATTAGCAACCCACAACAAGGGGAAAATTAGAGAATTTCAAAAGGCATTTCAAGAAATAGGCTGGGAAGCGGTGCCCATTTCTTCTGTGAAAGAGGTACCGGACCCGGAGGAAACGGGAACCACCTTTAAGGAAAATGCATTGCAGAAGGCCCATTACTATGCCAAAGCCATTCAGATGCCGGTGCTGTCCGACGATTCCGGTATCATTGCGGTGGCACTGGGGGATAGACCAGGTGTGTATTCTGCGCGTTATGCAGGCCATCATGGGGACGATGAAGCCAATAACCAGAAGCTCATTGCGGATTTGAAACCCTATAGCGGTGACGATCGCAAAGGTTACTATGCCTGCGTGGTAGCTCTAGTTTGGCCTGACGGAAAAGAACTGACCGGTGAAGGTACCTGTGAAGGAATTATCCGTGATTTCTATCAGGGAAATGGCGGCTTCGGCTATGACCCGCTGTTCTACCTGCCGCAATTTGGAAAGACCATGGCCGAACTTTCTATGGAAGAAAAGAATCAGATCAGTCATCGGGGACGAGCCTTGCGAGATTTACTTTCGAAGTTGTAAAGGTGACTAGTGACTGGTGACTGGATTTGCATTTACCCATTTACCGATCATTGCATTAAATTAAGAACAATAGGCAATATTCCTGTTGTTTTAGATTAGAGGTTTATCAAATGATCTGATGATGCTAGCGTTTATAATCAAATTCGAGGAACCTGTGCAACCTAAGTTACATGAGAAACTTGAGTAACCTGTAATAGCTACCTGAATCATTTCTACTAACGCAAATCCTTAGCTTAATAATATTCCAGTCACCAGTCACGAGTCACCAGGCTACTTTATTTCCATCTAATTCATGCATGGTATAAGTGTCTACCTATACAAATTAAGTATACAAAATATATGTGAGTTTAAAACAATAAGGCTCTATGATATAATGGATGAAGTTCCAATCCATAGAGGAAAAGAACGGGGGTGTCAGTTTACTTCATGAAACGAGGTAAGCTTAAATTACTGGGCTTTAATAATTTGACGAAAACGCTCAGCTTCAATATGTACGACATCTGTTATGCCAGTACAGAACAGGAAAGAAAGAAATACATTGCCTACATCGATGAGGTGTACAGTGCAGAACGGCTGACTCAGATTTTGAAACAGGTGGCAGATACCATCGGGGCCAACATTCTGAACATCGCCCAGCAGGACTATGACCCACAGGGGGCCAGTGTGACCATGCTGATTGCAGAAGAAGAAGTGGAAAAGCAGGATGTGGTTTGTCACTTAGATAAAAGTCATATCACGGTGCACACCTATCCGGAAATGCATCCCCAAGATGGGATTTGCACCTTCCGTGCCGACATCGACGTGTCCACGTGTGGGAAGATTTCTCCACTCAATGCATTGAATTTCTTGTTGAAATCCTTCGATGCAGACATCGTCGTCACCGATTATCGGGTACGGGGATTTACCAGAGATGTGAACGGAAAGAAAATTTTCATCGACCATCGCATCAATTCCATTCAGAACTATATGCAGCCACAGCTGCGGCATAAGTATGATATGGTAGATGTCAATGTATATCAGGAAAATATTTTCCATACCAAAATGCTGATTCACCACTTTGATCTGGACAATTATCTTTTCGATATGACAGAAGCAGAATTGGATAAAAAAGAAGCCAAACGAATTCGTCGCTTACTGAAGCAGGAAATGTATGAAATTTTCAACGGCCGAAATATGCCGGCTGTAAAAGACTAATGAATACTGTAGATGTTTCATAGTCATTTATTTCGCTATGAAATAGGTGACTCGTGATTGGTGACTCGTGACTAGGAAAATATATCCAGTCACGAGTCACCAGTCACCAGTCACCTATGCTATGTATATAGAAAATCATAACGCTCATAGTATAGTATAGTACAGTATCAATATTAGGAGGAAACCATGGATACCGCAAAACTCAAAGAAGAAGCATTGGCTTTAAGAAAAGAAAAACATCAGATGATTACCACTGGCCTGAATGCCAGCGTAGAAAACAACCATGACCTGGCTATCGTATACACCCCAGGTGTATCTGCTCCATGTCTGGCTATCAAAGATGACGAAGACCTGTCCCTGGAATATACTTGGAGAGGCAACGTAGTGGCTGTTATTTCCGATGGCACCCGCGTACTCGGCATGGGCGATATCGGCGCAGCTGCTTCCATGCCAGTTATGGAAGGTAAATCCGCTCTGTACAAGAGATTTGGTCAGATTGATGCCATTCCGATTACCTTGGACACCAAAGACCCACAGGAATTCATTCACTGCGTGAAACTGTTGGAAAAGAACTTCGCTGGTATCAACCTGGAAGATATTTCTTCCCCGAAATGCTATGACATCGAAGACGAACTGAAGAAAATCATGAACATTCCGGTATTCCACGATGACCAGCACGGCACCGCTATCGCTGCTCTGGCTGCTCTCCTGGGTGCCCTCAAAGTAGTTGGCAAGAAGATTGACGAAATCAAAGTTGTCATGAACGGCGCAGGCGCTGCAGGCACCGCTATTGCCAAACTGCTTCTGGAAGATGGCGTAAAACCGGAAAACATGACCATCCTGAACTCCAAAGGCATTCTCTACGACAATGGCAAGAGAGACAGAGTACAGCAGGAACTGATTAAGAAGACCAACCCAGAAAACAAACAGGGCACCTTCGCTGACGCTGTCAAAGGCGCTGATGTACTCATCGGTTGCTCCGCTCCAGACGTATTCAACAACGAAGCTATCAAGACCATGGCTGACAAGAGCATCGTCTTCGCTATGGCAAACCCAGTACCGGAAATCATGTACGAAGATGCCAAAGAAAAAGGCGTATACATTTACGGTTCCGGCAGAAGCGATATGCCGAACCAGGTCAACAACTCCTCCGTATTCCCAGGCCTCTTCCGCGGTGCTCTGGACGTACGTGCTCGTCAGATCAATGAAGAAATGAAACTGGCTGCTGCTCACGCACTGGCTGACCTGGCTGCTCAGGGCCAGATGGATGCTGACCATGTGGTGGTAGACGTATTTGACCCGAAGGTTCCGTTTGAAGTTGCCAAGGCTGTAGCCAAAGCCGCTATCGCTTCCGGCGTAGCAAGAGCTACTGAACTTCCGGAAAAGTATAAAGACTAATGTATTAAAAATGCGTAATGCGTAGTGCGTAATGGTGGAGGCGGCGCATCAATTCATATAGCGCCGCAAAATATCATATAAAATACAAAAAAGGTAGCGTTCTATTTCATAGTTTCTGGTGAAATAGAACGCTATCTTTTTGGCTATTATTTGAAATATAAAAATAGGGTATTGGGGCGCTTCTTAAGTTGTGCGCCCCTTCCACCA
>DBLC01000122.1 GCA_002297935.1 Dialister sp. UBA734 | reverse complement strand
GATAAAAATTCATATGATTTCAAACTCTTTGATCAAATCAGCGTTTCCCCAATTTTCAATAGTCTCATACCCCTTGTATAACCTTTTTAACCTCGACTCCACTGGCAGAATAATCCAATGACTCCAATGGAATGAGAAGTATCATAACCTGTATAACCATCACAATCTATCCAACTGACTCAGTCTTCCCGTGTATAATGGGCTCTTTCTCCCCCAATCAGCGGTGGTCTTGTCCGAGCCGCCACCACGATGGCTTCGCCGATGTGGTTATTCACCAAACGCACCGGTACGGCCACCCGTTTCAGGTGCATACCAATCATAGTAAGACCGATGTCCAGGCCGCCGTCGGCTTTGATTTCTTCTACCGCAATAGGATCTTTGAAGTGATAGAACGCATTGGTAGAGAAAGCACCACCTGCGTGAAGCCAAGGCACCACGGTCACTTCCTGATAGCCTCTTTTTTCTGCTTCTTTCCGTTCCATGATGAGGGCCCGGTTCAAATGTTCACAGCACTGGAAAGCCAAGTGCAGTCCTTTTTCCTTGGCCACATCCATGAGGGTAGTCACCACGGCGGTCCCCACTTCATAGGAACTATCTTTTCCGATACGGCCCCCGCGAATTTCACTGGAAGAGCCACCAATCACCAGAAGGCTTCCCTTTCTAAACTGAGCAATGTCGCATAATTCTTCTAAGGCCTTGCGAGCCTGTTCTTTCAAATTTTCATACATATGACTCAATCTCTTTCATGTTTAATACTTTTAATTTGGCAAGATTTCGCTATAGATAATAAGTTGCTCAAGTTCCTCAGGATTCTCAGGTTTCTCACGTTCCTCGAATACGTAAGATAAACGCTAGCGTTATCATCTCACTCGGAGAACCTGAGAAACTTAAGTAACCTGAGAATCCTGAGGAACTTTTATCAGTAGGAATCATCCCATATTTCTATAAACTCAATTTTCTGCTTCGATAGCTGCAATCTTGCCAATGCGGCGTGCATGGCGGCCCCCTTCAAACGGGGTCTTCAGAAATTCATCGAGAATAAATTCTGCCAAACCAGGTCCTACCACACGAGCGCCCATGGTCATTACATTGGCATCATTGTGAGCCCGGGTGAAATGAGCAGAAAACGTATCGCCGCAAAGAGCCGCACGGATACCTTTCATCTTGTTGGCTGCAATGCACATCCCAATCCCAGTGCCGCAAATGAGAACCCCATAGGTCACTTCGCCCTGCTGCACCAGCTTGCAAGCCTTTTCTGCATAGTCCGGATAATCGCAAGATTCGGTGGTATCGGTGCCACAATCGATGTATTCCACCTTTTCTTCATCCAAGTGCTTCTTCAACGCTTCCTTCAGTTCATATCCGCCGTGATCACTGGCAATGGCAATTTTCATGATGATCTCCCTTCCCTTACTAGAGGAAATATTCCGTGACTGCTTTGAACAGTGCGTAATGCGAAGTGCGTAGTGCGTAATGGTGGAAGGGGCGCACAAATGATATAGCGCCCCAATACCCCATTTTATACGCTAGTCCTCTCCATAATAAAGCAATCACTACATATATATTTATATCATAAGTATATATCAAATAAGTAAAAAAAGATACTGCACAAATTGGATGCAGTATCTTTTTAGGATTTCGTATCTTATTTATAAAATTTGCGGCGCTTCCAAATTTGACGCGCCGCCACCACCATTACGCACCACGCACTTCGCATTACGCACTAAAAAAGCTATCGTTCTTCCACCACAATATGATACCCCGACGCTTTGGTGAGCCGGTTCATAATGGCAAGGCCCAAGCCTTTGGTATCGGTGCCTTCTCCGATGATGCGATCCACCGGGTGCTTATTGAAATAGAGCAACCCAGAGAACAAATTATGAGCGAAACTTTCTTTATCTTCCCGCTTGCCCCAGATGAAGCGAGGCACTCCCGCCGGAAGCAAGTGTGCCGTTTCTTCGCTGACGAAGAAACCGTAGGTTCCATCGGTCTTTTTTGCAAAGGACAGGATTTCTTCCACCGCTTTCTCTGTATTTCCTGTATACACCGTGAGCGGTGCGGAAGGCGCATAGTGCCGATACTTCATACCTGGTGCTTTGGGATGGCTATTTTCCGAAGCCAACGCCGCGTCCACCGTGGTCGGCGCGATGGCGTTCAGCATTTCCAAGGTCACCCCACCGGGGCGATAGATGACAATTTGGTTCCCTTCGAGACCAATGACAGTGGATTCCAAACCAATCTGGCAAGGACCCCCATCGATGACCGCCTGGATACGGCCGTCCATATCGTGGAGCACGTCCTCTGCGGTGGTCGGGCTGGGGCGGGTGGAAATATTCGCACTGGGCCCAGCAATAGGAACCCCGGCGGCCCGAATCAAAGCTCGTGTAGCTTCACTTCTAGGACAGCGAATCGCAATGGTCGACAGTCCCCCCGATGTTTCCAAGGGAATGATATCCTTCTTCGGAAATACAATGGTCAGTGGTCCCGGCCAGAAGGTTTTCATCAATTTTTCTGCCAACGGGCTCACGGTTTCTACATATTTCCCCACTTCCGAAGGGTCTGCTACGTGAACAATGAGCGGATTGTCTGATGGCCGGCCCTTGGCAGCATAAATCTTCTTCGCCGCACTGCCATCCAGCGCATTGCCCCCTAAGCCATACACCGTTTCGGTCGGAAAGGCCACCAAGCCGCCTTCCCGGATGATCCGTCCCAGTTCGTGGACCGTATGTGCATAATAGTCGTTATCGACTGTAACTTTTTCTGTAATCATACTTGAAACCTTCTTGTTGTTAGTTGTCGGTTGTTAGTTGTTTGGCTCCAATAACCAACAACTAACAACCAACAACAATATAAAAACCAGTGACTGGATATTTCTATTTCCCAGTCACCAGTCACTAGTCACTGATTTTCTTACAATATATCGCCCGTTCAATGCCGCCGTAGTCTTTGATGACTTCGAAATCTTCAAATTGACCAGTGGCTTTGAACAAGTCCAGAATGGGTTCCCACTGGTGGATGCCAAATTCCATAGCCAGGAATCCGCCGGGTTTCAAATGGTCCGCCGCTTTCTCTGCTAGCCGGAGATAGAAGATGAGCCCGTCGTCGCCCCCATCCAGGGCCAGCAAAGGTTCGCTCCGCACTTCCTGGGCCAAACCGGGAATATCCGCGCTGGGGATATAAGGCGGATTGGTGAGAATCCCATCATAGAGCGTTTCCGCCGGCAAGGCATCGATGTAGTCTCCTTCCAGCCAAGTGGCCCGGTCAGAGAGTTTCAGCTGCTCTCCATTTTCTTTGGCCACTTCCAAGGCTTTGGGAGAAATATCAACCCCCACCCCTTTGGCTTCCTTGCAATAATAGAGGAAACTTAAAAGGATGGCGCCGCTGCCAGTACCCAAATCGGCCACTTCTATATCCGGGTCGCCCCGATGGTACTGAATCACTTTTTCCAACCACGTTTCCGTATCGGGCCGGGGAATCAGTACATTTTCATTCACATGGAACGTGAGGCCCATGAAATCCTTCTCGCCGATGATGGCCGCCGTGGAAATCCCTTTCACCCGCTTTTGGATGTAACTTTTGAACTGTGCCAATTCCTCAGGATTCACGATCTGCTCGAAATCGGTGTAGAGGAAAATGCGCTGTTTCTTCAGCACGTGGGACAAAAGCAGCTCCACGTCCAGCCGCGGGTCCTCGATAGCATGATTTTTGAAATACTGGGTGGTCCAGTCAATCAATTTTTTGATGGTCCAGAGGGTATTACCGGCCATTGTTCTCACTCGCTTTCATGCGGCGGGCCAAATCCTCTTCCATGAGACGGTCCAGAATGGCATCCATATTTCCATTCATGAAATCATCGAGCTGGTAAATGCTCATATTGATGCGATGGTCCGTCACGCGGCCCTGCGGGAAATTGTAAGTCCGGATACGTTCCGAACGGTCACCACTGCCGACCTGATTCTTACGGTCTGCCGCTTCCTTGCTCTGCGATTCTCGGAGAGCCTGGTCATAGAGGCGAGACTTCAAAATCTGCAACGCCTTTTCCTTGTTCTGCCGCTGGCTACGTTCGTTCTGGCAAGTGACCACCATGCCGGTCGGCAAATGGGTGAGACGGATAGCCGAAGACGTCTTATTGATATGCTGACCGCCGGCACCGGAGGAACGGTACACATCGATACGAAGATCTTCCCTTCTCACTTCGATATCCACATCGGCTGCTTCCGGCAGCACCGCCACAGTCACCGCGGACGTATGGACACGGCCCTGACTTTCTGTTTCGGGAATACGCTGCACCCGATGAACCCCACTTTCAAACTTCAAAATGGAGTACGCATTCTTCCCATCGATGGTGCAAGTGACTTCCTTGAAACCGCCCAGGTCCGTTTCATTCGCATCGGCGATTTCCACCTTCCAGCCCTTCCGTTCCGCAAATTTCAAATACATCTTCAAAAGGTCTGCCGCAAAAAGAGCCGCTTCCTCACCGCCGGTACCAGCACGAATTTCCAGAATGACATTCTTCCCATCATTGGGATCCTTCGGAATCAGCATCTTATGAATTTCCAAATCCAAAGCGGCTTTCTTCTCTTCCGCCTCTTTCATTTCTTCCTTGGCCAACTCATGCAAATCCGCCTGGGACTTGTCTTCCAAAATGTCCAACGCCTCTTTGATTTCCTGGCAGGCTTCTTTGTATTCTCTATATTTAAATACAATTTCTCCCAAATCGGAGTGCTCCTTCGAGAGAGCTCTCCACTTATTCTGGTCCGCAATGACAGAAGGGTCACTGAGCTGGTCTTCCAAAGTGATATATCTGGCTTCCATGCCGTCAAGCTTTGATGTTTGCATAGTGTATCATAGTTCTCCTATCGCTAAAAAGTTAGAAGTGAGAAGTTAGAAGTGAGAAATGGTAGTGGCGGCGTATAAATAATTAAGCGCCGCAAATCTTTATATTTCTATGACCACTAACAACTCTATCGGTTCTAGTATATCATGAAATAGGTAAAAAGGAAAAATTCGCTCACGCGAGTGACTGGTGACCAGGAAATACAGGCCCCAGTCACCAGTCTACCAGTCACTAGTCACCGCTTACGAGCAAATAAAAAACAGGGCTATCGCCCTGTTCCTTATTCTGCTGTTTTTCCGTAACGTTTGTTGAACTTTTCGATACGGCCACGAGCCTTACCGAAACGCTGCTGTCCTGTATAGAACGGATGGGATTTGCTGCTGATATCAATATTGATCAGCGGGTATTCGTTACCATCTTCCCATTTTACAGTCTGGTTGGAAGTTGCTGTAGAACGGGTCAGGAAAGAGTAGTCAGCACCGATATCGCGGAAAACGACTGGATGATAATCCGGATGAATTCCCTTCTTCACTTGTTGCACCTCATTTCAACTACATAGATAATTCTTTGCTATTATAACAAACGGTATCACAGATTGCAAGAAGATTTTTCCTTTTTCTTGGAAATAGTAACCAGAGTAGCTAGGGACTAGTAGCTAGGCCCTAGGATTTAGGAAATAATGACTCTTGCGTTATTCGTCATTTCGACCAATGGGATGTGCGGAATGGAGAAGAAAGTATAAATAGATTTGGATTCCTACGTGAAGAATGTTCAGCACCAACGGTAAAGGCTTGATGACACAGTTCAAGGTAGCTCTATAGTACTGCTATTCTCGCTTTGCTCGAAATATGATCTCACCGTTACGATTTGAGACAGAAAGCCCTTTCCGCTAGTGCAAAGAGATTTCTCCACTCTCCTACACATCCAGTTTCATATCTATTTCGTCATTTCTCACAAATACGACCGGTCGAAATGACGGTGATGGATAGCGTCGCATCCTCCTAACCCCTAGGGCCTAGCTACCAATCCCTAATTCCTTCCGCATCACCTACTCTCCTATGAAGAACTTTGTGCTCGTTCTATCACCTGCTGCACATACTGCGGTGACTGTCCTACCGCCTTTGCGATGGAATCGACAGACATATGCATTCCCACTAAATTCATGATAACAAACTGATTGGTTCTTTCCCTTTCTTCCACTCTTCCTTCTTCTCGACCTTCCACTCGACCCTCTTCTCGACCTTCTTCTCTAAACTTTTTAAGTTCCATAGCCAATGTCATATATTCTCGCCTCGTTTCATCGTGTTTCTTCACGCGAACCACTTCTCTGCCAAATTTCTTCCCAGTCGCCAGTCACTAGTCACCAGCCACCAACTTCCCCACTTCTTCCAAAAACTTACTCTTCATCCGATACCCGATGATACGACCCTGTTCTTCTCCATCTTTATAAAGGATAAACGTCGGAACTCCCTGAAGGCCAAAGCCTTCTGCCAGTTCTTCCATTTCATCCACTTCCATGCGGACCAGGCTCACTTTCCCTTTGAAATGTTCCTCTACGGCCTGAAACGCCGGTGCCATCACCTGGCAAGGGCGACACCACGCCGCCCAGAGATCCAAGAGCACATACCCCTTGGCATCAGCGATATAAGTATCTAAATCTGCTTCCGAATGAATTTCATGAATCATCGTATTTCCTCTTTTCTATAAAATATAGTCAGTGAGCATAAAATTTTCTACTGTATTGTAACAAAAGAAGTACTGGAAAGCCAGTCCTGTTGACATACCTATGGTATCCGATAACGTCCATTAGGGGAAGCCAAACAACCATCAACCAACAATCAACAATAAATACGGTCCTTCTTTTTTACTCTTGAAAATTTATGCAGGCACGACAAAAACACGGATGGAAATCCGTGTGAAAGGTCCAGGGAGAAGTCACCATGAATACGGCGTAGGCGCTTACTCGATGGGAAGATTGGTGAAATCGGATTACTCCGTTTCTCTCTGCCCAAGTGCGCTCCCAACTGGTCGTCAAAGTCAGCCATCTATGGAAATATAACGGGAAAGTCCGTGTTTCTGTCTTTGGTAAAACTTGTTGGTTGCTGGTTGTTTGTTCAGATGCTAGCGTGATTTTCTCTTATCTATTTCTACCGGAAACACCGCTAGCAAGTATTTCCTATAGAATAGGTAAGGTCCAATCATCCTTACACACAACCACCAACCAGGAGAGGAAGATGTCGTACTTCTTGATCACGTCTTGCTTTTTTCTCCCATGGCCTCTAGGGAAACACTGATTTAA
>DBLC01000157.1:10141-30076 GCA_002297935.1 Dialister sp. UBA734 | reverse complement strand
CCGAGTAAAATTTTACACTAAGCTTTTCTTTGACTATCCCCTATCCTAGGCATACAATAAGAAAAAAGGAAAGGAGATATCCCTTATGGACCAGACACACTTCCTCAACCTAGGAGAAGGAATTGACGAAATCCTTCACAATTCCAATGCCAACCGCATGGACATTTTCCACGAACTTTTCGTTACTACCAACGGTCGGCTCAACCGCAAATCTCTTATCTATCGCTGGCTGTTTTTATCCCTTGTATTTGGGGTGATAAACATCCTCTTCCAGTTGCTTGGCATGTTAACCGTTTCTTTCCCCTTCTATATTTTACAGCTTGTCTTAGGTATAGTTAGTACCATCTGCTGCATCACCATGGCTATTCGCCGTTTTCATGATATGAATAAGCAGGGACTTTGGGTCTTGCTTCTGTTTATTCCTATTCTTAATTTCTTTGTCTCCCTATTTCTCATTGGCTGCAAAGGAGATATAGGCCCCAATGATTATGGCCCCGATCCATTGCAATAAAAATGGGCTTCTATAGCAAATACTATAGAAGCTCTTTTTTATGGCTCTTCCTTATGGTAATAGAGGGCATCCACACATTCCTTCCAGATAGAAATGGCCGGTACCTTGCTGTAGGTTTTATCACTCAGTTTGGTAATATACAGTTTCCGTAACTCTTCGATGCGCCGGTTCTCCTTTAGTTGCTTTAGCATTTTAGGATAGGTCTGTATCTTTCTTTTTAATTCAGTCCAGGTAAATGCCAATTCATCCTTATCATAAGAAATGAGATAATAGCTATTTCGTTTATCATTGGCAAGAATACCTACATGTAAATCAATGGACTTTCCCCGACCAGTGGTAAATTTATACCTAAGCTCATGGAGTGGTTGTCGGTTTTCTACTTTATACCGCCGTTTTACTGCTGCACTTAATAGCTTATGGACAAGAAGTCTTGTCTGCCGTGGCTTTTTTAGCTGATCCTGGGGATATTTCATAAAGGCAATATAGTAATAGACGTGATAGGTCCCCTTAGTATCCTTTGCCATCAGCATATATCTCAAGTTTCCCAAAGAGATAGGAACTGCCTTTAACTGATGCTCTGTTCTTAGGTCCTCACAAGTTTCAGTGATACATGTCCGGCAAACTCTGGCTATTTCTCTATATTCTTCCGTATTTTCCACTAACGTCAACATGATGGTTCTCCTTCAAAATAGTCTAGCTATAGTATACACGAAAAAAGACTTCTAACAATGTAGAAGTCTTTTGTTATACCCGAGAAATAGTCAAATGCTTGGATAGCAGCCCCTCTTCCTGTAACATATGGATGGCTTTGCGCTGCTCCTCGGTTAACTCATGACCAATGACCCGATTATACCAGATATTGCAAAGATGCTCATAGCCCTTCTTAGCCAACCGTTCTTCCACATAAGCATGAGAAGGAGCTGCCAAATAGATGATTCCATTCCCGGTCATTACAATTTCGCAATACCGGGTAAAATCCTGGGGATACTGTCTCGTCATTTCAATGAACGGTTCCAACCGAAAACCCACCCCGCGATATTTCAAATAGGGATGATCAATCTCCCCCTTCTTGGAAGGAGCGGGGCGTATCAAAAACTCATAGTCCAATTGCATGGAATTGTATGGCCCGTTATCTTCTACCCATTTCATGCACTCTATGAGAGGCGTCCCCTTGGGAAAATGCCGAAATGGCTTTTGTATCTTCTTATTTCGCATGGCGATAAACTGCAGCGCGCACCAGCAATCGATTTGTTCTTTATCTGTCAGAAGTTCATTCATGTAAGCCTCCTAATATGCATCTCTAATAACACGAATGGCCTCATCAGCCCAGCGGACCTTTTTCAGTAAAGGGTCGTTTGCCATGACCACCCGCTTAATAAAGCGATGCATATCACGGAAAGGCACAAAGCCCAGTGGATGCGTAGACGTTTTAAATTCTTCATAATAATCGTCCCACATGATCCATTTGCTTTGTAGGTGGTACTGGTCTCGAAGCGCAGCTTTGGCGACTTTTTCCGCAACCTTCAGATAATCTTCCGGGAAATGGTTCTGGCAGAAAGAATCAAACCCGGAACTTTTAAAAATGTATATATCATGGGGTGCATACTTCTGAACCAATAGGGCAAATTCTTCTTCCTCTAACCATTCAGTCATCTGATAGTGAATGGTTTCTACCGCTTCTTCTATTTCCATCTCCTAGACTCCCTTCTTTTCTAAATTTTGAATATCCACTTTTTCTCCAATCGAATCCCCAAAGTCATATCCTTCTATCCAAATATATCCATTTTCTCCAATTGGCATTTCATAGTTTTCATAGAAGGATTGGGGAATGTCATAGCTCTCTTTGATTTTCTCTATAGCGTCGTCTAACTTGTCATAGACATAACACTCTTTAGGACCATCATCACCGTCTGGAGCAATGGTTACCAGGCAGGGGAACCTATTCTCACAGAACTGTACGGCTTCATAGAGAGTATCAAACTGCCAAGCCATATCATTTTTGGCCCCATAGTCCTCGTCTGCCTCAAATACATAATAATGGGTTTGATGATGTGTCAATTCTTTCGTAATCATGAATCCATTTACATAGTCGATGGTTTTACTGATTGGCATGGTTCTCACCTCGAATCACAGCTATCGCCTCTTTTACATGGAGTTTTTCTAATATCGGATCCTGGTCCATAACCAGATTATGAATAAAAGGATATTTGTCCTTGATCTGGATAAATCCCATGGGGGTATACAAGGTCGATGTGATTTCCCCTGTATCCTGATTCCACATGGCCCAATGATCCTCTTCATAAAAAGTCCTTTGTTCATAAGATTTTGCCACCCTGGTGGCAATGGTCAGATACTTCCCAGGGAAATAATCCTTGCAGAAGGTATCAAAATCGGCCATGGGAAATACCCAATGATGGCCCGGCAGATATTTTTCAACCAGTAAAGCCCATACATCCGGTTCCACCCAATCCTTCATTTCATTCCAAATCCATTCCATCGCTTCCATCTTGTCCATTTTTAGTTCCATCCTTTCTTTTCAGTACGGCTTCCATCATTGCAATTCGTTCATCCTTTTCTGTAATGACATTTCTTAGAATATTTACCAGTTCACACATGGTCTGATTCTGTGATTCCAATGAATCAATGAGCTTCATAGCCGTATCCATCGCTCCGTGGTAGGTAGAAATCTTTTCTTTTTTAAGCGCCGTCAGTTCATCAGTCCGTTCTACCAGCTTCTTGAATAACCGAGTGGAAAGCATATGCCCCTTGGTCGCATCATCGGCCGAAAGATAAGCCGCTTTGGCTTCCTCGCTTTCAAATAAATCCGGATATACCCTAAGCACTTCAAGCAAATTGATACCCATAGCTCCTCCTCGAAAAAATTCTTTATTTTTTTGATGCCATCAGCAAACCACGCCCTAAAGGCGTGGTAAAATGGCCAATCAAAAAAGAGCTAGGACTTTCTTTGTTAGAACGATTCCCTTCTATTTCTATGTTACCCCGAAAAAAGAGCCCACTGCAATAAAGCAGTGAGCTCTTTCATTTCAAAAGAATTCTTTATCCAATTCTTCCTCTGCAGGTTCTTGTCCAAAAGCCAATTTATAAGCTTTTTTATCTGAAGCCATAATCATATTTTGGATATCTCTTTCATCTATTCCCATAATGTATTGCAGACTTCTAATGGCATTTCGGACATGAGCCATTTCCTGAATTACCTTTTTATAGGCCTCTTCCTGGGTATCTCCTGTCTTATATCCCAGTCCACTTGCTCGTTTCAGCTTTGAAAGAGCATAAATGAGTTCACTGCACTCTTCAATGACCATATCGGCCTGGGCAGTTTCTCCATAGGTATCTACTACAGATTTGAGCATGTTCGATTCTCCTTCTTACACTACAACCACCAAAGTAAGTCGCTCCATTTTTTGTTAGGCTTTACATAATCATACATCATCTCAAGGGGAATAACCTCTTTGCTCCCCTTCCCATCATTATATACTCTTTTCCAAGGAGAACCTTCTTTTTCTATTTCTTCCTGCAGGGCAAATGGTTCCATATCCCGCTTTTCATCCACCACCCTGTCAATGATGATTTTGGCAGGGCCGGTAGGTTTTTCTTGCAGTTTGTAGGGAGTAATAATGGTGAACGCCCCATTACCGCACATGTAGTAATAGGCATCGGGGACTACAGGCCCAAACTTCCATGCTTCTATATCATCACAAAAAGCTATTTCCCCGGTTTCTTTTATCATGGTGAGCTGCACCAGGTATAAGAGTTTCTGCAATGTAAGATTGGAGATGGGCTTATCGTCATGAATGCATTTGTTGACGATATATTTTGCCAAATCTCTTGCCATGTAACAAGCAAAATCCATACAACCATCCCCTTTGTTATAACACTTCTTTTTCTTTTTCATAGATGACCTGTTCCACCACGCCACATCTTCCCGGTTCGAATCCTTCTTTTCTAAAATATTGCAGGAGAGGAGCAATAAAGAATTCATCTAATGTACTGGACACGGCAATTGTCATATCTTGCATTTTATAATGTCGTACCAACGTAACGGAACATCCCATATCATCCTCTTTATCCAGATAAATACCTGTGAAGATTGTATCTGATTCATAGGCATGCTCTTTGATGTACGCAATATATTCTTTCAAAGTACCGGTCCGCTCAAAGAGAACATATCTTTTCGTTTCTCTATCCCAGATTAAGTCGGGGTCTTTGTATTGCACTTTATAACTCACATACAGAGAATCTAAAAAATCTTCTATATTCTTGGTCAATACATCTTTCATAATCATCATAAGCACCTCACAACACAATATTTTTTATTTTTTTGATGCCATAGTCAAACCACGGCCAACGGACGTGGTATAATGGCCAATCAAAAAAGAGCTAGGCCCTTCTTTTCTAGAACAATTCTACCTGCATGGTACCTCCGAAAGGTCGGGGTTATCAAATGAGAAGTTTTTAGAAGACTTCTAAAGTCTTTTAAAAACTTCTCAAAGCGGCTATAATGGATACAATATTACTTCGGAGGTCTATATGCGTTATTCCCTATTCTGTTTTCCGCTTTTCCTTCTTACCCCAATTTTATCCAGTGCAATTTCTCTTTCAGACATTGAAAACAATCCGGATCGGTATATCGATGTATCCAATCATGAAGTCTTCGTAGACGTAGATACCATTGAATCAGTCAGATATGCTCCCCCATATTACACATTGAAAGCTGAAGTATACTCTGTATATCCCAATTCCATTGTAGAAAGCACCTATGCGGTTGGTTACAATTATGAGAGGAGTTATGCCGGAATCAAGGAATATATCTCTCAAAATTATCCCAACATCTCGGCCGCAGATAAGGCAAAACTACTTAACACTCAGATACAGAGTAATACCGGTATGTACTGTTCCATTCAGGATGAAAATATCTATAACCTACAAGGGGAGCTGCTAAATCAGGTGGAAAGTAATTACTCCCAGCAAGATATCACTTTCATGTCCCCTGCTTTCTACGTGGGAAATTATCTGTTTTACCGTTATTACCATCAATTCTTCCTGCCCAATGAAAGATACTAGTCATCAAAAAAGAGGATGTGACATTCTACAAAGAATGCCATATCCTTTTTTTCATATGACCATTTCCCCTACCTGTCGGCCAACCTTTGGTGTTGCCCCTGGGCTTTTTTACAGATTAACTCAGTCTATCTCCCAAATCATACGATTCAATCTGAAGGCATCCTAAGTCCCCATATTCTGCTTCCCAATGTTCTTCCAATTCATGATACAGCCCTAGAGGCAGTCCCTCATAGGAAATCACCTCTTTGGCTTTAGCCAGAGCTTCATCAAAGGAATGGAATACATAAAAGGAACATCTTTCTTCCCCATCTCCGACTACATCCAGTCGAACTGTTAGAGCGTAGTAATCATTGGTCTGTTTTGCATATTCCACTGCTTCTACTAAGGTATGGAACGTCCTTCCATTTGCCTGCTCATAACGGTTCAAATTTTCATCACAAGCCCAATCGGTTACCACCCATTCCACTTCATGCCCTTTATCCACTAGGTAAATGTGCTTTCCATTGACAATATCTATTTCTTTTGTTTTCATTTTTCTCCTTATATAGCAGTTTTTAGAAGACTTCTAAAAACTTTAAAAGTCTTCTAAAACGCTATCTCCAAAGTTATGCCACCCGTTTTACGCTACCGCCCAAACCGCACCGAATCTGAATCGTGCCAAAATCCACTCCATCAAAAGCACTGTTATAGACCCCGGAATCAATATATCCGTTATTATCTGCTCTTTCATACGGCCATTCACTCTTATGAAGAGAAATGTACAGGACAGATACCCAGATACCGCCATCTCTAAGATGGTCAACGATGGCGAAATAAGGAATCGCTCCGCAAATAGACACCTTTTTCATAGCCCGTCTGACTTCCTTTTCATAGGTATATCCTGGAAGGAAGTAGTTCACATTCCATGGCAGCCCCATGTTTTCGGAAATCCACATGGTTTTATTCTTGATAGCGTCTTTCAGTGCTGTTTCTTCCAAATGGAGCCGTTTCAATCGCTTTACCCGTTCTTCTTCCAGTTCCTCTTCTGTAATGTTGTACATAGAAAGGTAGTAACCGAAATCTTCATCCGATACAGGCTTTCCCTCTTCTTCCACGGTCAGATGCCAATGGTTTTCTCTCACTTTCTTTGGAAGAATTGACAGATTTTCCCGAAGAAAACAATACAATTCATCAGATTCAAAAGTAGTCGTCCCATCTTCTTTCTTCAAATACACTTTATTTCCCATATTGTCTTTTGCACCAACATACACACGATAGCTCATAGCAGGTACCATCCTTTCCTCCCAACAATCTTTCTTTATTTTTTGATGCTTTTACAGCACCACGGCCCAAAGGCCGTGGTAAGATGGAGTATCAAAAAAGAGCTAGATCTTAGCTTGATTAGAACGGTATTTCCCAAATAAAAAGCTGCGAGAAAACTCTCGCAGCACAGTTGGCATTTCTATTCAATATATGTATTTCTTTCCCATGATTTATTATACCTTTTTCCCCTTATAAAATACCTGTACCTTTCCTCCCTCGATGTCGTTATCACAAGTGATAGAAATCGTAAAGTCTGCCAGATTTAGATGCTTTTCTTCGCAGATTGCCAAGACCAGGGCTTTCATTTTGCAGTCACCAATAAAGCCGGTCAAATTGGAAAACAGATTGGTTTCATATTTGGCCTTTTCATCAGCAAGCATGACGGCTTTGGCTTCTACCACCTCTAAATCATCATAGGTTAGCCCAAAGCGAGCAGCAATGCGGATTTGTTCACGCTCTATCTTATCCAATGCATGAGGGAAAATGTGCCACATGGTGTTGTTAAAATCATTGAAACGTTCCAATGTAATCATCCTTTCAGTAGTGATAATCCCAAGCCTGTACCAGCTTCATATCCAAAGTATCTTCGCCCATATGATTCTGGAGGAGAATACGGAAGTAATCTTTCATGGTGACCATTTCATAGCCATCATTCATGAACCAGTATTCCCCCAAATCATCACAGGCCTGGTACATGGCATCAATCAAAGTATCATAATCCATATGAATCACAATACCATCAGGCTTCACTTCTACCTGTCTCTGATAGATATACCCGTTTTTGATGAAATAGGTCAAGATATTCTGGAAGTCACAAGCTTCCGTGATTTCCTTTACCCCATCCAGCTTCCGTTCTTTGGACATCATCTCATAAATCGTATCTTCTGAATACTTCGTATCCTTTTGGGTCAAAGGGGAATCGTTGAAACTAATAATGGTGCTATGCATAAGAACCTCTCCTCTCGAATAAACTTCTTTATTTTTTTGATGCCATAGCAGCACCACGGCTTTGCCGTGGTAGAATAGGGTATCAAAAAAGAGGTAGTTCTTATTTGTATAGAACGACTTCCTCTAAGATAAAAACGACCTGCAAATTGCAAGCCGTTTTAAAAGGTCCAATCATTCTGTTGATTCTACGCAGATTTTCTTTCCGTAAAAGGAAATACCGTATTTCCAAATAGAAGTAATACCACGTTTGTGGAATTCTTCATCATAATGTTTTTCTTCAATCTGTCGTATAGCATCTAAAGCTTTACTTCTCATTTTATCTTCTGAGTCAGCCGCTTTAAACTCCATGATAACACCGGCTTTTTGGCTGTCCTTGGGAAAAATAGCCAAATCAAAACGGCCAAAACCACTCTCTCGATTCGATTCGGTTATATACTCTTTTCCTAAGAATAGAGCTGCCATTCCAAGCATGAATCCGTGATAAAAGCTTTCCTTGTTGGCTGTATCATAGGTGCTGACAAAACGAGCTAGAATCTTCTGCAACAAATAGGCAAAATCTTCACTATGTCCTGTAAAGAGAAAATCAAATAAATTATCGAAAGTATCTCGACTAATCCCTGGTGCAATACTATTTAAGATTTCCGCACTATACACACGCTTTATTTCTTCATTAGGGATTCGAAGTAAATATCTGTCGTAACTTGTTGGGATATCCTGCAGAACTGTCAGATACCCAGTAGTAAGAAGCATTGTGTACAGGACACTTTGATCTGTTTCTATTTGATTATAATTGACACCTTCATTCAGACTGACCGAAATAGGAGTATCTTGTAAAAGACCGTGTAAAGCTTTGATTCGCAAATAATCTGCATGAGATAACAGGTTGCGAAGAATAGCATTGTTAGAGGTATTCATCCAATAAGGTTGGGGATTACAGTGATTATCTACGTAGCTGACCACAGAAAGAGGATTATAGATTTCACTATTTCCAAAGCGATAGCCATCATACCATTTTTTTATTTCTGGCAAGGAAGATGTAATGTTTAAATCCTTTGTTAGGGTCATTACTTCTGCCGTAGTAAAACCAAAGATTTCACTGTATTTATCCCTTAAAATGGAGCAGACATCCAAATTGTTCAGCCCACTAAAGATGCTTTCCTTAGCAATTCTAAGAACGCCAGTCAAAACCGCAAAATCCAACGCTTCGTTGGTTTTAAGTACACTTCCCAAAAACTGACGCATAAAACCGATGCACTCATCGTAGAATCCACTTTCCCATGCCTTTTGTACAGGAGCGTCATATTCATCAATTAAAACAATCACTTGTTTTCCATAATATAGCTGTAGCATTTTGGTAAGTCGCAGTAAAGCCACCATCATTTCTTCCTTGGTGGCTTTCCCATGCCATATTTTGAAAAAGTATTCTTTAGATGCCTCGTTGATATAAGGACTCTCAGGTAGGTAGCTGAATTTATCGTATAAATCAGCCAGAAAAATCCCAAACAAATTTAGCGTACTTTCCCAGGTATCGCTTTGCACATTTTTTAGTGAAATGGAAATAACCGGTCTGGTTCCTAGATATTGCATATAAGGCTGTCCCATCTTTTCGATAGATAAGCCGGAAAAAAGAGATTGGCTTATTTCTTTCTTATCGATAGAAAAGAAATATTCCAGCATGCTCATAGTCAAGGTTTTACCAAAACGGCGAGGCCGGGTAATTAATGTTACTTTACTATGTTTATCGATCAATTGCCGAATGAAGTCCGTTTTATCTACAAAATAATATTTCTCACGAACTTCTTTAAAATCATCTACACCAATTGGCATAGCTGTATTCATAGATAAGACCTCCTTTCTAAAAGAAAATGCTTTATTTGTTATCATTATAGCATATAAAAGTAATAATAAAGCATCTACTTTTCATTCCAACTATTCTTGAATTACAAAGTCCTTGCCTTCATGTAAGGATAAAGGATAATCCCCACTGTAATTGTCTATAACACCCCAATTATTAACATAATCGCCATCTTCATCGACGTAATACTCGATATCAGCTAAGATATCTTCTTCGGTTGGGAGATTTACATCAGCAGTATCTTTATGGGCATCTAGAATTTCTTTGCGTTTTGCTTTCAACTCAGCAAGGTATGCTTTGACAATTGTTTTTCCTTCTTCTGTTAATACAATTCTATTCATTACCATCAAATCTTTCATAGAAGTAATTCTTTGTTTTTGATACCATGACCATACCACGTCCCAAAGGGGCGTGGTACAATGGGCTATCAAAAAAAGAGCTAGTCCTTTTTTGTTAGAACCCTTCCCTATCCTTTGACATCCCTCCATTTTACCGTGTAAAATAAGGTACCGTCCTAATCGTTTGACTTGCAAGAAAAGCAAGATTCACATGAATTTCATGTGTGGGTTTTTATCCTGGCTTACATGAAATCATGTACCCTTGGCAGCAACCCTAACGGTTGCTTTTTTATTGCAAATCAAAGGAGAATTGAAATGGATAAAATGTATATTGGCCTTGCTGCTGGTGTTGTTTTTTGTTACTTCGGCTTTTCGTTTTTCGTAAGACTCCTGGTCAACTACTACTTTCCCAAGATCAATAGAGAACTTGGTGAAATGAATAAGACCTTGAAGCGGATTGAAAAGCAGAATGCCAAGCTGCTGCAGACCAATCAAAAAGAAGAACAACCAAAGGAGAATCCATAATGAAAGAAGTTCCTTATACCCTATTTGCAGGGAATGATGCCTTTTCTTTCCTTATGGATGACTATTTCAAACCCAAATTCTTATCCCACGAGGAAGAAAAGAATACCTATACCTGGCAAGAACTCTGGGATGCCCTGAATAAAGAGGAAACACCTTTCGTATTATTCAGCGCCAATAGAAAGATTATGGAAAGCCCAGAAGGACAGCCCGGTCGAGATTTCGGCCTTTTACTGGCCGGCCTTACCAACCTTTCCTATGCCGCACAATGGAGAGCTGATCAAAATAAAGTCTATCTTTTTGCCTACAAGAAGGGCACTGCCTATGGCAAATATATGAGCGAACTGCAATGGGACGAAATCCTCCACCAGGAAGGGCTCTTAGCAAAACTCTTTCCGGTGCAGGATGATGAGTTTGCCGTTCTGGTCTATACCAAACTGAATGACTAGTCTATCCCCAGCCTATTCGAGAGCTTTACCTTTCACTTTACCAATGCTGGTTACATGATAGAAGGACAGATCTATACGGTTACGGTCAAGCCAAAGATAGGAATAAAAGATAACCGTTCCATGCAAAAAATCATTCGAGATACCTTTGCCAGCACCATCTAAAAAGGACGCCATACGCGTCCTTTTGGGCTATCAGTCCCAAAGATCCTGCAAATACCTACCAAAGAGTATGAGTCCTTCTTCCACCTGTTTTCTATAAGCCAACTCTTCTTCTTTGACCGCTTTTGTGAAATACTCTTTGAACCAATCCTGGTGCAAGTAGTGCATGGTCCGGGTTTCTTTTTCTAGTGTGTAATCATAAACATCGGGATGATCCTTTAGCATTCGCTCATTAGCCAGATTTCTTGGTGAATCCGGGTATTCCCTATGAATCTGATCAAAGGAATAAATCATACGGTCAAGAATAGCTTCCCACTTTTCCGGTGTATCAGTGGATTCATCCCGATCAGGATACCCATGGCGATTCATTTTCTTGAACTCTTTGAGCAGCGGCAGGATAAATGACACCATGGTATCCGATGCATTCCATATCTGGAGTTTGGAAAATGTATATCCGGTCATTTTCTTCTTCTGTCTCCAGCGAGTATTCATAGGAATCCCTCCTTATTTCATCTCATATACTTCACAAGGAATATCTAGCGGTTCCAGGTATTTGACAAGAAGGGCTTTTACTTCCTTCTTAGAAAGTTTGCCCAGGCCAGCAAGCACCCAGTGAGCCGCTCCTCGCCAAATCATGAGCTTTCCGGGCTGCAGGAGGTGGTTATCGCAAGCGGCTTTGTACGGCGCTTCACAAGCAGGAAAACGTTTTTTGAACTCCTTAGACAGTCCATTTCCCATGACGCCCATACAGTTGACTGGATTGACAAGCGTCTGGCATTTAGAAGTAAAGATATCTTCTTCTATAAACGTAATCACCATGCATCATCGCTTTCCTACCTAACAGAATTGAGAGCCTTATGCCCTTTTATAGAGTATCTTGCCATCCTTGGAAACACTTTTTATATTTTCCACTTTGCAAGGTATAGTCTTTCCTTCCTTATCTTTCTTAACAAATACCTTACCATCCTCGGCGTTGACGAGTACAGGCCATGTATAAAGCTCATTGGCCCTTGTTAAAAAGTTGGCATAAGAAAGCATAGGGTATTCTTTTCCATCATCATCTTCATAGATCAAATCAAACAAAGGGCTTTCTTTAATCAAACTGGTTCTGGCCGTTTTCTTGTACTGTTTCACCGCATCGACAATTCCTCTGACACAGACTGCCTTCCTAGATGGCGTATAGGTTTGTATGGCCTTGTCCCAAAGGTAAGAAAGCTTTAACTCTACCAGTAAGCGGTCCTCTTTTTCTACGATTAATTTTTTTGATAACTTGTGTAGAATTTGAGGGCGATCTCCCTTATCTCCTGCTATATACTCAATAACATCCGCCAAAGAAACGATATCTAACGCAGGGAGTTTAGTTGCATCATAGATGAAAAAGTCTTTTCCCGTATTTCCAAATTGATTATTTATATACCGTCCTTCCATATATTGCCAAAGCCATTGCTTTACCTCAGGGTCATCTAACTTGACTGGATGTATATCCTTAGGCATATCTTCTATCTTAGGATACTTCTGCTGATATTTGTAATAAAAGCGAAAGGCTAGAGACTGCTTCATATTTTCCAGCACCTTGGGGCAAAATATAGCATAGCTGGTCAGCTTTCTCGCCTCTGTAAAAGGATGCGGCATAGTATCGGTGGTGCACAATAGTCTTTTATCGTCCAGCCAAATTCCTACGCAATTAAAGTCTCCTGTATCCATCTCTTCATCATTTCCGGTTAGGCAGAGTACTTTATAGGTATTAGGAACAGGAAACGGTTTTTGCTCTACTTTGAGGAAAATCATAGGCTTTTCCCGCTCTCCTGATAATTGTGTAATGTTAATCGTAGACGTCAAACCAGTGGATAACCATTCTATTACTGCGCGAACTAATATTCTATCCGTTTTTACTATTTCTTCGTTCATGAAATCATCTCCTTAGTGAGCAATAAGATATGCTCCCTTTATCCTAAAACGGAATAGGAGCAGCATCATCCACAGCAAGTTCCTGCTCCGGCTGACTAGTCTCCTCTTCTGTATCCACAGGAACTTCTTTCTCTTTGCTTTCCTCATAGATACGAATGGTTTCCTGGGCACCAGGAACCACAATGGAAACATAAAAGACACTCAAAGGATAATTCGGTACCAACTGGCGTATCTTCTTCAAAAGTTTGTATTCCTTCTTGGTGAGCCGTACCAATCGTTCCTTTCGACCAATTACAACCATGCCCTGGTAAAACCCATCGTTTGTTTTCATAAGAGATGCCGGTTCTTCATAGGAATAATCCATCATTGTTGGCATATCTGTCATATCCATTTGCTTATTAACCTCTTTCGCATACAATTCCTTCAAATTGGGAGCAATTTTCGTGACACGGGGAGAAACCACCCAAAGCATCCCGTGGGTCTTCTTCACCATTCTCCAGAACAGATCCATGGTGACCTTGGCATCCACCAGGCTGTTATGGAAACTCTTTACTTCTTTGACGCCATAATAAGTGGCTACATCACTCAAAGCGCATCCGGTTAACCCCTCAACCGTTAAATGCTCATGGTCTTTCAAATAGATGAACGTATGGTACAAATCAATGAGCACTATATTATCTGGAATCGTAATACCCTGCAGCGCCAATGCTTTTAAATCACTGTCAAGATTATATCCAACAATCACCTTGGCCTGGTTTAACGTGTCTATAAAATTCTGTTTCTTGCCATCAGACAATACGCCACTATCTGAGTATGTATTATAAATTTGCTTGCATTCTCCGCGACGGGTACAAACAAGCGATACCTGGGTCAGCTTGATGGGTGCCCCTTCGGTATCCATAGAGAAAATAGCCGATACTGGTGTCCCAGACAGTAGTGTTGTCACATCACAAATACCAGTCGATAAGCTCAACCATATCCCTCCTTCTTTTACTCTTCCTTACCAGTATATCCCATATGATACAATTCGTGATACCCCACCTGTTGAATCTTAGTGAGGAAAGCTCTATATAACTCTTCATTCGTTTTCTCCTGAATCTCCGAAGCAGAAAAGCAAGGAAATGACATCTGGAATAAAGGCCGCATGCACATAATGCTCCCTATGGATATCTTGCGGTATGTCTGCTTCCTCGCTCCCAAGAACCATCAGGAGAGGCCACCCAATGCGAGGACCGTATCTTCCTTATCCTTACGAACACTAGTCATACAACTTTCAAAATTCATCTTTACCGACTTTTCATTCCGTGTCTCCCACTGGGCCAGATCATACAGGAGATCGCTATAATCACCTTGTATACACAAGGAAGCGTTTCATCCATAGGGAAAGACTTAGTATGGACCGCTCCGGTTTGCAAGTCGATATATCCCTTTTCTCCCTCACTGAAGCAAAACGGAGTGAGAAATAGAGTAAATACCACACAAGGATTGGACTTATGGAGATGCTGCATGGTTCGATTAATTCAAGCAGGACGCTTCCAATTAATCGAATGAGGGAATCTTTCGTTATAGAATACGCCAATGACATTAGAACGACGTTTAAGCTCTCTATTGAGCCTTTCTATGTGGTTGGATGTTCTAAAGTATTTCCGTAGTCCTTGTGGCAGGATCATGACCGTCATAGCACTTTCAAATCTTTCATCCAGCGTCTTCATAGCAGTTTCTGCTATATCCCCCGTATTCTGCGATTATTTCTCTTTTTTCTTCCGTGCCTGTTCAATGGTTCGGCAGTTGAACATCTAGTTCAACTCAGCTCTCAGACCAACCTGATACTTCTTTGGCGTTTTTTTCAGTGATATTCATGGAAAAATGAAATTGACAACGCTGCCAAGGTACGTTTGGAAGCTCCTTTACAAGGGCGTTGAGGATACCTCCATGAGCATCAGATATGACCATTTTTACATCGCGTAGGTCTTTCTTTTTCAAGTATTGGAAAAAGTCACCCCAAGTAGCGGCCGATTCTCTGGGGGAAGGCTTGAATCCAATGATTTCTCTATGGCCCTGTTCATTCGTCCCATAGACAATAAACATCGCTTTGGAGATAATTCTACCGTATTTCCTGACTTTAAAATAGGTAGCATCTACCGTCAAAAACGGGTAGCTTGATGTAAGTGTTCTATTCTGAAAAGCAATAACGCCTGCTGTCAGTCGTTGACAGATGCGAGAAACCGCCGATTTGGAAATTGTCTCGCCACAGAGTGTTTCCATGACCTTGGCTATTTTACGGGTTGATACGCCATTTACTACCATTTCTGCCATGCTTGCAAGTAAAGCAGATTCGCTGCGCGAGTATTTCTCAAATATTTCCGTCTCAAAGGATTTGAAACGATGGCGAGGCACACGCAAAGTAATCTTCCCAAGTCTAGTAATCAAGTCTCTAGCTCGAGAACCGTTACGATAGTCGGTCCGTTCTTCCGTGCGATCATAGCGCTTAGCTTTAATCTGTGCGTCTGATTGTGCTTTAAGAACTTCATTAAATCCCTTTTCAAATAGTGTACGTATGAGTTCATCATTACCTTTGTTAATAAGTACTAGAAATTCTGGTTCAGTGTAATATTAATCTGAGCCATATGGATTTCCTCCTGGTACTTTGGTTGTGGTGACTATATTATACCTAAGAGGCGAGCCATATAGCTCTTGACTTTTTTGATTAACCAATTTACACCATTATACGGACATTATCGTATACAGAATTGAATCTAGTTTATAGGTTAGCCTTCTTGTGCCAAAATGGTCAGCAAAGATTCGCGACTACTTACAAAAGTTTTCAAAGTATAAAAAAAGCACCAGAAGTATCTGTTTCAACTTCTAGTACTTTTCTATGAATTCAAATCATGCAATACCACAGAAGAACAAGACTGCTCTTGTAAGCCACATAACGATAACGGCATCAATGATTGGTGTCAGAAACATTACTGGATAATACAAAGAACGAACCTGGCATACCATCACGACGCGAGCGAAGTGACCAATCAAAGTCCCCATTGTAATACAAGCGGGGAACAAAATAGTTGCCTGAGCAGCTGTAATGGTACCAGCTGCATACAGAGAGGCTGCGGTAGCAGCCCCTGCTGCTTTCGCAAAGAAAGCAGCCAAGAGTGCTAAAGACGCTTCCCCTGGAAGCCCAAAGATTCCCATAATGGGTCCAAGGACCTCACCAATGATTGGCATGATTCCCAAATATTTCAAGAAAGCCAAAAGGGCATAGGCCATAACCATAGCCGGTGTGATCAATTCAACGCCGATGTAAAACCCTTTTTTAGCACCTTGCATAAACAGTTCAGGTGCAGATAACTTTTTCTTTTCTTTCACTGCCTGTGCTGCTGCCATTAGATTTTACCTCCTTCTGGGTGTTTCTTATGATAAAACTTCAGATACATACGTACAAAATTAGCACCAAGAATCTTAACGACAACAATGAGCCCAATAATAGCACCAACGGGTAATACAGAAATGGGAACAAGAGCTGCACCAGCAGCAATGGTATTATTTACCGTACCAGAACCTGCATACTGGTAAGCCGCAAATACAGTTCTTTCATCATCGTTAATCAAGCCATTTTCAAACATATCCTTAGTAATGAAAGCACCTACATCAGAACTGGTAAAGCTGGATACAAATGCCAGACCAGCTACACCAGGAATCCCCAATAATGGTTTTAAAATCGGTTGGAACAATTTTGCTGCTGCCTTGATAGCGCCATAGCTTTCACACACATCAAGCAGTCCTTGCGCCACCATAACAGTTGGAATCAACGACAAACCGACCAACATACCTTCTTTAGCCCCGAAACCACCGGTACCAATAAAAGCCACCTTAGCGCCTTCAGATTTGCCAAATGCCCCTACCAAAGAATTCAAGTCAAAGGCTTTCATCCATCCTTCTTGTGCACCCATAGTTCCAGAGAACAGAACAATCAGGAAGAACAGAGCCACCCAGCCCTTCCATGTTACTTTATAATCCTTATTGTCTTCCATGCTAATCTCCTACAATCTCTCCCAATATATCTGCCAATAAAGCGATAAAATTACAGTTCTGTCAGAAGCGCCAGAAGGACCTTTGTGCGATCCACTAAAGATGCTTCTTCAGCATATTCTCTAACCGTGTGATTGAATTCACCACGTACACCCATAGCGCAAAGGCAAGGAACACCGACCTTAGTCAGGTAAGCAGAATCACTACCACCACCAACCGCAATCGCCTTCAGTTCTCTTAATCCATTGGCTTTTACAATGTCATTGGCTCTATCAAATAGCTTCATAGTAGAATCCAGTCTTTCCATAGCTTCGATACGAGTGGTAAGTACAGCTACGGTCTTTGTGTCTGGAATATACTGCTTTTTAGCAATTTCATCAAAACCTTTGATGATTCTATCCAGTCCCTGCTGGGTTTTATAACGGACATCTACCGTGCATTCCGCATGATCAGGAATGGCATTCGGCACTGTGCCACCAGATACAACGCCTACATTGACCGTAGTACCTTCTTCAAAATCAGTGAGTTTTTCCATATCAATGGCCTTATGGCACATTTCCTGAACTGCACTTCTGCCGTCCTGTGGGTTGTTGCCGGAATGAGCGCCAACGCCATAGAAATCCCAGTGATACCGAACAGCCCCTTTACGTTCAACTACAACACCGTTATTCATATAACTGGTTTCCATGTTGAATCCCATCAAGGCACCTGTTACTTCTTTGATATAGTCAGCACCAGCATCAGACTGTCCATGGCCCACTTCTTCATCTCCCGCCAGAACAATTTTCAGCGGATATTTATCATAGCCAGCTTCAATCAAAGATTTCACGGCATAGAGCATAATGGTTATGCCGCCTTTCATATCCAAGCATCCAGGCCCCGTGACAATTCCATCTTTTACAGTAAATGGTCTAGCGGCAGAATCTCCTCTATGGAATACGGTATCCATATGACCAGTTATTACAACAAAAGGCTTGGACATATCTCCATATTCAGCGACCAGCATATTACCAGCCTTTTCATATTCATGGAAACGAACTTTAAATCCAAGCGGTTCAAGGAAGTTCTTAATATCCTGTCCTACTTTATCTACTCCTTCCTTGTCTTCTGATCCACAATCTCGGTTGACCAAAAATGCCCAAGTTTTCATCATTTCTGGCTTTAACGCTTCAGCCTGTTCGAATAATTCTTTCAGAGTCTTATTCATAGTTTTCCTCCTATACTTCTACCTCTGCAAATGATAGATATGAAAAAAGCGTCTAAAAATGCATCATCACAACGAATGATGATTCTTAGACAGCCTCATTACTATCACTCAGAAAATATGAACTTGGCAATATATTAAAGCACATCATTTGACCATAAAAGGACAATATATTGACTTTAAATTCAGAGATTGTTTCATGCGTCTCCTAAAACTGTATAATATAAAAAACGTTTCATATAACATTTTAATGGAGATGACCTAAATGCGAATTGGTCTAGTTGGTTCAGAAATTTGGCTAAAAGAAACAATGAAGCGAATATCCCAAGACTTTCCAGATATTCAATTTATTTCTTTTGCCTACCACAACGTCTTGGAACTTCCGTCTTTACTGGAAGGCAATCAATATAAATGTGACTATTTCTTATTTGGCGGAGACACAGCAAGACGTTGGGCAGAAACAAAAATTAAGCCAATTGTGCCATGGTATAGTATTCCACGTTCTACATCTGCATTTCTTAGAATTGAAGTCATGGCTGCTCTTAAGGGATATCCTCCTAAATTTGTTACCGATTATGCCAATAAAGAATATTTTCGTCATGCTTTAGATGAAGCCGGTATATCTTTAGATTCCAGTTCTATATCATACGTTTCATATATTAACTATGGCACCTTTACTGGTGACGAATATATGAAAAAGAATGCCGAAATGATGCTAGAAGAATATAGAAAATCTGGGGCCGCCTATTGTGCCACCATTTTCCTCGGTACATACCAAATCTTAAAAGAGCGTCATATACCTGTATATTACATGATGCCCTCTTTTGAAGACGTTAGACATACCGTGCAAGACGTTATTACATCAGCAGAAATGGTAAATAACGGAAATGACAAGATAACTATTGTTACTATTCGCATAGATTTACCAGATCCAGTTAACTTAGGAGTAAAAACCTTTCCACAGTATGAAAAAGGGTTTATTACTGCTAATAACCTAATCAATGAGTTCTGCTTCAAACAAAAAGGTGCTTGTTTTCGGACCGGTGATGATACCTTTGTTATCATTACAACTAATAATGCACTAAAAGCGCTAACTCATCAATTTACCAGGTTGGATTTGCTACGTAGAATCTATGAATGTACAAATTTGACTATATCTGTTGGTTTTGGTACCAGTGATATTATCCTGGAAGCCAAAATAAGGTCGCAAAAAGCACTACAATTTGCTGAAAGAAACGGTGGAAACTGTGCTTTCTTCCTAGGCGATCGAGAAAGCTTAATTGGCCCTATACATAGTGGTAGCAATGCTCCATTAAAAGAATCTGACAAGCACCTATATGAACTCGCAAAGTTGATCAATATAAATTATCAACACCTGAAAGCAATTTCACAATTGAGCTTAAAGGAACATAGAAATACATTCACTGCCACCGAACTAGCTGATGCCTGTGGTATTCGTAATCGAACTATGAACCGCATCATATTAAAGCTTATGGATTGTGGATGCTGCAAAGAAATAGGTACCACATCCCCCATGCAATGCGGACGTCCTAGAAGAATTGTAGAATTGCATTTAGGACAAAAGCCAACCATTCCTAAAAAGAAATAGCCAAATAGAAAAGACT
>DBLC01000157.1:0-10112 GCA_002297935.1 Dialister sp. UBA734 | reverse complement strand
AGTCTTTTCTATTTGGCTATTTTCCAGTACCACCCCAACGTTATGAATCCAATCTGATTATGTATCCCAATGATCTTACATTCCTTGCTAAAAAAAGATAGAGCCGAAAATTTTAAATTTCCTCTCTATCCTTTTAACAAAAAAGTTATAACAGCGGAATCACATAAAGCAGAATGGAAATAATGAAAAATACCATGGTAATTTTCTTCCACAATGTATAGTCTTTATCCATAGCCGCTTTTTCAGAAGCACTGGGCACCTCACAAGCAGCTGAAACATCTTCGATTTTCAAATCTGTATCTCCATATGTTTTCCGGCAGAACCCATAAATGACAAGACCGACTACACACCAAATCACCCCGTAGATAATGGCATCCATGTCCAACTGGGTCAGCATAATGAAATAGATAATCATACTGATTGGCACACCAACTGCCATTGCCGGTGCTTTGAACGGACGCTTTAATTCCGGATGCTTTTTTCGTAAAGCCCAAGCGGCAGCAATCCCGATAATATAATAAAACAGGTCAGCAAAGAGACTGACTGAAGCGACGAAGGTAATCGGATATTTCACCAAAATCAAAGAGAGGATTCCCAGTACAAGAATGGCGACCCACGGTGTGCCATAGGTAGGATGCAGTTTGGCAAATACTTTCGGAAGTGCACCTTCTCTTGCCATGGAGAATAAATATCTTGGTGGCACCGCAATGCTGGAGTTCAAAGTAGAAAAATCACCGCCCAAAGCAATACCCATAGCTAAGAGGGCCAGCGGCAATCCCAAAATACCAGCGGTTTCCATGGCCATAGCAAAGGGGGCATCTGCTTCTGCCAACTGTGGGAGAGCTTCCGTAGGAGTGATTCCTACCAGAAGCCATTGGAAAATCGCATTGACGATGAAAACAATGAAAGGAGACAGTTTCAATGCCCGTGGGATATTGATTTCTGGATATTTGATTTCCTCTCCCATAGCACAGCAAGTTTCAAATCCAGCAAAGCACCACCAAATCATAGATACCATGCCGATGAATCCCCAGGCACTTACCTCTTTCAGTGCTTCTGGCAGCACTACATAATTGGGCATCTGGATATGGGGAAACATGGAAATACCCCATATGAGTGCTACGCCCCAGAAGAAATACATAAATCCATTTTGCAGCCGGCCTGTAATGCCTGTGCCATAAATATTGGTCACAATGAACAAAACAATCGGGATCATTGCCAACGTGACATCATCTAGGGGCAGTTCGATGCCAAACGCACGGAAAAAGGTCTTGAAGTAAAAAGAAAAGGCCAGTGCCTCCCCAGATGTAACAGCAATGAGAGAAGCCACGAAATTCCAGCCTGCCAGGAATCCCGCCGATGAGCCTAAGCCCAGCTTGGCATATTTGTAGGTCCCACCGGCAAAAGGCAGAGAAGCTCCCATTTCACCATACAACCAGGCTGGATAAATACTAATGATCATGGCTAAAAATGTGGCTAATACTACAGAAGCACCCATACTTCCCACAATTTGTGAACCTGTTGTAAAAAGCCCCACACCAATGACCGTCCCCACCGTGATGGTCACCGCTTCTCGCATGCCAAGCGTCCGTTTTAGACTTCCCTTTTCCTCTGCCATTTCCATTCTCCTTTATTTCTTTATTTAAGTGAATAATTATAGTGTTAAACTGATTCTACCACAGGGAGTCTCCATCTGCAACCTTAGGCTTGTTACGTACATTCCCGTATCTGTGACTTTTCCGTATCACGCGAGACGATGCATAGTGAAGGACAGACAAAACATATAAAAAGAGTGTAGATACGATACATATCTACACTCTTCTTGCACATATATGACTCTATACGCTCATGATACCATTCTGATCAAAGTCGAGAATCAGGTATCTGGCTGCAATCTTAGCGGAGTTAAATCCTTCTACCATGGCTTTTCCTACCACATCGGCTTTTTCGGCTGGTGCAAAGGCGATGATGGTGGGACCAGAGCCGCTGATGGTGGCGCCGTAGGCACCGGCGTAGGTGGCGTTGGCGATGACTTGTCTTGCTCCTGGAATCAGATCCAGGCGGTACGGCACGTGGATGCAGTCATCGAGACCAAATTTCAGGTATTCTGGTTTCTGGTACATGAAGGCCGCCATTAGGAAGGATACAGCACCGATGTTATGCACTGCATCACTGCGGCTATAGGTGGCCGGAAGGACGGCTCTGGCTTTTTCTGTGTGAAGTTCAAATTCTGGAATGGTTACCACGGCTTTCCAATGGGAGGGAATGTCGATGCTTTCAGCGGTAACTTTTCCTTCTTTCAGAAGGGCCATGCAGAAGCCCCCTAAGATGGCTGGGGCGGCGTTGTCCGGATGACCTTCCATGTCGGCGGTGATGTTTAAGATGTCTGTTCTATCGAACGGTTCGCCCATGAGCAGGTTGGCAAGAAAGACCCCCGATGCCAGCGCAGCGGAGCTGCTGCCTAGACCTCTGGCGAAGGGGATGCGGTTGATGAGGTACATATGTCCCCCAGGGATTTCATGGCCTGCTTTTTTGGCTGTTTCTGCCATGGCGTGGATAATCATGTTGTCCATGCCGGTGGTGATCTGGTCGGCTCCTTCTCCTTCGGCACGGATGTCTGTATCCACCAGTTTTCTGCCTTCTTCGGGAACGAACTGGACCACGTTGTATAGTCCCAAGGACATGCCTAAGGTATCAAATCCGCTGCCGATATTAGCTGTGGTGGCCGGTACGCGGACGATGTATGTTTTATTCTCTATCATCTTCCATGACCCTCACGATATTGGCAACCTGGCGCATGCAGGGAAGAACCTGCAGGGCCTTTTCTACATGAATGATATTTTCTCTTGGTGTATCCTGGGTGATAATCATCAGTTCGGCAGCGTCTTCGATGCGGCTCTTCTGCACCACTTCTTTGATACTGATGTCGTTGTCTGCATAGGCAGAGGCAATCTGAGACAGAACGCCGGTCACGTCGTCTACGATGAGGCGGAAATAGTAGGAGTTCTTCAGTTTCAAAGAGGAGTAGAACGGAATTCGCTTGGTTTCTGTGAGCATCATGCCGGTTCCGGTGGAATGGTTCATGATGTGCTTGGCGGTGCTAATCACATCTGCCATAACCGCACTGGCGGTCGGAAGGGAACCGGCGCCGCGGCCATAGAACATGACGTCGTCTACGATATTTCCTGTTACATAAATGGCGTTGTAGGACCCTTTGACGGAAGCCAGCGGATGGGTTCTGGGAACGAAGGCTGGGTATACGTTGAGGGCAATGCCGTTTTCCTGGCGAGTGCCTACGGCCAGCAGTTTGATGGTGTATCCCATTTCGCTGGCATACTGTACGTCTTTCTGGGAAATTTTTTCAATTCCTTCTACCAGTACGTCGTCAAAGGTGACGTTGGCACGGAAGCCAATGGAAGCCAGGATGGCCAGCTTTCTGGCCGCATCGTAGCCGCACACGTCATTGGTGGGGTCTGCTTCAGCAAAGCCTTTTTTCTGTGCCAGACGGAGCGCATCGGAATAGCTCATGCCTTCTTCGTCCATGCTGGACAGAATGAAATTGGTGGTTCCGTTCACAATGCCTACGATGCTTTCGATTTCGTTAGCTGCCAGGGAATCATGGAGCGGACGAAGAATCGGAATCCCGCCGCCTACGCTGGCTTCGCAACTAAAATTGACTTTATTCGCCACGGCGGTATTCATGATTTCCGGTCCAAAAAGGGCCACTAAATCTTTGTTGGCACTGACCACGTTTTTCTGATGGTTCAGGGCATCGAAAATATATTCTTTGGCAGGGTGAATGCCGCCCATCACTTCCACCACAATGCCCACATCCGGGTCATTGATGATGTGGTCGAAGGAATCGGTCACATCGACGCCTTGGAGAATGTCCAAATTTTTGTACTTGTCTGGATGACGAACCAGCACATGGGTGATCTCCAGCTGGCAGTCCAATTCTTCTTCCATCATCCGGCTATTTCTTTTGATGGTTTCGGCCACACCGCTTCCGACGGTTCCGAATCCAAGAAGTGCAATCTGAATCTTTTTCATCACAAATCCCCTCCCGCACCAAAGGTGACTGACTGAACGCCTTTCATGGCACCAAGTGCCTCTTTCATGTATTGTAAATTGACCAACGATTCTTCTGTTTTCAATGTGATGGTCACTGCCACGGTCTTGCTGGAGGCGGCGGTCCGATTGAACGACAAAATGGTATTTTTATCTTTTCCAATGCGGCGCATCACTTTGTTAAATACAGGGAAATCATCAGACATGATAACAAATAGGACGACAATTCTATCTTGTTCTGCGTCAAAAGCAGGTGCTACATGGTCTTTGTACTTGTAGTAGGCACTTCTGCTCATTTTTACTTTCTGCACCGCTTCATTGATGTTACCACAAGTCCCATCTTTCAGCATTTCTTTCACTTTGATGGCCTTTTTGATGGCTTCTGGCAATATTTGTAAATCCACCAGGTAAAACTGGGAATCTTCTTTTTTCATGTAGCCACTCCTCCGAAAATAATAGTTCGTCATTGAAGGGACAAAAACTAAATAGGTGACTGGTGACTCGTGACGGGTGACTGGTATTTGGAATGAGTGTTTTCCTATTTCCAGTCACCAGTCCACCAGTTTCCAAATGTATTTCTATCAATAATCATGTAATTATATACACGTTGTATCACAAGTTTACCCTATAGCCAAATTTTTGACAATGGGGTGAATCATAAATTTTTTATATAGCTTTGGAGGTAAAAAGCGTTTACTTTCAGAATAGACCATAACGATATGCGTCAGCTGTATCGTTTACCGCTACTGCTTTGAGATTTCTCCACTTTTGTCCAACATCGTACCGAACTCCCCTACTGCGTCATTACGCACAAATCCCGTCGGTCGAAATGACGATTACGGGTAGAGCCATATTTCTTAATTCCGAGTCACCAGTCACTAGTCACGAGTCACCATTATCCCATAAAATGGAACAGGATGATGCCGCAGGCGATGGAGACGTTGAGGGATTCCACTGTGCCGGCTAGAGGGATGTACAGGTTCTGGTCCGCCAGGGCCAGCAGTTCTTGAGAGATGCCGTTGCCTTCGTTGCCAAACATGAAGATCCCCTTCTGAATGGTTCCAATTTCTTTATAGGGCCGGGCCTGTTCCAAGGCGGTGCCATAGAGGGGAAGGCCTGATTGCTGTTTCCATTTGGTCAAGAAGGAAATATCGATATTTTCATAGACTGGAATGCGGAGGATGCTTCCCATGGAGCTTCGCACTGCTTTTTCGGCATACACATCGGTGCAGCCTTTGGTGAGGAGCACCGCATCCACTCCTGCGGCAGCGGCGGTACGAAGAATGGTCCCCATATTTCCTGGGTCCTGCACGGAGTCCAATACCACAAAAAATCCTTCTTTCTTTGTCAGAAGGGTGTCTTTGTCATAGGTTTTCTTTTTCACCAGCAGAATAATCCCCTGGCCGTGCTCGGTGCCTGACAGAAGCTTCATCAATGCGTCATCGGGGGAAAGGAAGAGCCAATGGAGTGCCTTCCCTGCTTCCACCATGGCCTGTACCCGTTCATTGGCCAGCTGGTCTTTTTGAATCAGGCAGACACAATCTCTGATGTCCTGATGAATCGCATCTTCCGTGCTGCGGAGTCCTTCCATGAGAAACATCCCATAGCGGTCTCTGAACTTTTTCTGCTTCAGCTGCAACGCCCGTTTGATCCATTTATTGTTACGACTGGTAATTTCTTCCATAGTTGTATCCTGTATTGAAATAATAGAGAAATGCAGCAAATGATATAATACCGCATCATATAAAAGGTTATTATTGTGCTGATTTGTTATGTTTTACCATGCAAGAATATGGCTTGTCAAAAGGTTAAAAAGGTTATGAATAGGTTATGCATCTAACAAAATCACATACCCCTTTATAACCCTTAATAACCTAGACTCCATTGGTATAAAAACTATTGTCTGCTATGGAACATACGAAACAATAACCTTCATAAACTATAGGTCGCCACTAATTCTAACATCTACCGTTTATCAGATGTGCCCTCACAAATTCATCCAAGTTCCCACCGGTGTAGAGTACGCCTCGGATGCCCGCTCTTTGGGCGGCTTCTACGTCTCTTTGTCCGTCACCGAAGAGGATGGCTCGGTCTTTGGGGATGTGGTATTTCTCCAGGGCCTTGAGAATCATCCCTGGTTCTGGTTTCCGGCAGTGGCACATTTGGTCGTATTTCTTGACTTTGGCACCGGGCAGATGGGGACAGTAGAAAAATTCGGTGATGTGCCCACCATAAGTAGCCAGTTCTTCATTGATTTCTCGGTGGAGCTGCTGCACGTCTTCTTCGGTATAGTAGCCCCGGGCGATGCCGCTCTGGTTGGTCACCACGAACAAAAGCCAGCCTTCTTGGGAAAGTCTGGCTATGGCTTCTCTGGCCCCTTCGATCCAGTGAAAGTGCTCTTTGTCATGCACATATCCGTCATCGCGGTTGAGCACCCCATCGCGGTCAAAGAAAACCGCTTTCACTGCATGGTCTTTCATGCTTTCCACTCCATGTCGTCAATGAGCTGGCAGATGATGTGGGCACACAGCATGTGCATTTCCTGAATGCGGGCGGTCACGTCGGAAGGAATCACCAATGCGGTGTCGCAGAGAGACACCATGGTGCCTCCTGTTTTCCCTGTAGAACCGATGGTTTTCATGCCTTTTTCTTTAGCCACTTTCAGTGCTTCATTCACGTTGGCACTGTTACCACTGGTGGAAATCCCCCAAAGCACATCCCCTGCCTGGCCCAGTCCTTCTACCTGGCGAGCAAAGATACGGTCAAAGGCATAGTCATTGCCTACGGCGGTCAAAATGGAGGTGTCTGTAGTGAGAGCGATGGATGGCAGGGAAATTCGTTCGTTGTGGTATCTTCCTACCAGTTCGGCTGCGATATGCTGGGCATCGGCAGCACTACCACCGTTGCCGCAAATCAGAATCTTGTGCCCCGCTTGGAGAGCGTCATAACAAGTGGTTGCCATTTCGTAAATGACAGGAAATAGAGCTTTCGTCTTTTCTAAAGCTTCTGCATGGGCAGCGAAGCAAGACGCTATGGTTTCTTTATTCATCATGGTTTCCTTTATGTTCAATCGATTTGGAATGGCCCATCAAGGTCTTCAATTCGTTCATGAAACTTCCAATATCTTTAAATTCTCGATACACCGACGCAAAACGCACATAGGCCACCTGGTCCAACTGGCGCAGTTCGTCCATCACCAAGTTACCAATCCGTTCGCTGGAAACTTCCTGCTTCAGGTCATTTCGGATGGTCCGCTCGATGTGATTGACAATGTCTTCGATTTGGGAGGTGGTGATATTTCTTTTTTCACAAGCCCTCACCAATCCACTGCGCAGTTTATTCCGGTCAAACATTTCCCGGGTCCCATTTTTCTTGATCACCCGGAGTGGTGTGGTTTCTACGGTTTCATAGGTGGTGAAACGTCGTCCGCAGGACAGGCACTGCCGCCGGCGGCGAATCGATGCGCCATCATCGGTATCTCTGGAGTCGGTCACCTTCGTATCGGTGCTGCTGCAAAATGGACATTTCATAGGAATTCTCCTTTAATTAATGCAGGTAAGTTAAGGAATTGGATCAGTAAGTATGATTCCGCCTGTAGTCAGAGGTTACTCAAGTTTCTCAGATTGCTAAGGATGCTCAGGTTCCTCAAATGTGCCGATAAACGCTAATGCTACTTCCGCTTCCATCCCCCCAAATTCCTAGGGCCTAGCTACTAATCCCTAGCTACTAATTAGGGTGAGTGGAAATGGAAAAGCTAGTCCCCAGTCACCAGTCACTAGTCACCAGAAAATCAATGGCCTGATACATTTCCCTATCCTAGATAGCACTACTTATGGAAAAAGCCACACTGCGAGTTGCGGTGTGGCTTTCCGGTTGTGAATTATTTTCTAAGGAATTCAGGAACCGCAATACCTGTGGTCGGACGAACGGTGTTGCTGAATCGGCTGGTTGTGGATGTCTGGGTTGGTGTCTTTTTCTTATCCCCAAAGCCAGTAGCGATGACAGTGATTTTTACGGTGTCGTTGTCAAGAGACGGATCTACCGAAGTACCCCAAATGATGTTTGCATCTGGGTCAGCGGCTTCGGTGATGATCTGGGATGCTTCGTTGATTTCAAAGAGGCCCAGGTCTTCGTTGCCGGTGATGTTGATAATGATGCCTTTGGCACCGTCAATGCTGCGTTCCAACAGCGGGCTGTTGATGGCCATAGTTGCGGCATCAGCGGCACGGTTGTCGCCGCTGCCGATACCGATACCCATGAGAGCTTCGCCCTGGTCGCTCATGATGGTACGTACATCGGCGAAGTCCAGGTTGATAATGCCAGGAACGGTAATCAAATCGGAAATGCCCTGAATGCCCTGACGAAGTACGTCATCAGCGGTCTTGAAAGCGTCTTTAATGGAAGTCTTTTTATCAATGATTCCCATCAATTTATCATTCGGTACCACCAGAATGGCATCGACGCTGTTTTTCAGACGTTCAATCCCTTCAGCGGCATTTTTCGCTCTGACTTTTCCTTCAAAGGAAAATGGTTTAGTCACCACAGCGATGGTCAGAGCGCCCAGTTCTCTAGCGCACTGTGCAGCGACCGGAGCAGCGCCTGTACCAGTGCCGCCGCCCATACCAGCGGTAACGAATACCATGTCAGCGCCGGTCAGTGCTTTGGTCAGGTCTTCTTTGGATTCTTCTGCAGCCTGTTCGCCCACTTCCGGTCTAGCGCCTGCGCCGAGACCTTTGGTCAGCTTTTCGCCGATCTGGATTCTGTGGTCTTCTTCTACTTTGGATTTGTTCAGAACCTGGGTTTCTGTATTGACAGCAAAGAATTCGACTCCTTTGACTTCTGCATCAATCATGCGGTCTACTGCGTTATTTCCGCCGCCACCTACACCAATAACTTTAATATTTGCCATTTCGGACTGTTCCATGTTTTGCTCCTCCTTTAGGGCGTTATGATCATGTATAGTTGACTAAGTATATACATCCCTATTTCTATATATCATATCTTACATTGTACAATACTTTCGGCAACTTCGCTACAGTTTCCATGAGACAATTTGATAAAAAATGCAAAAAATTTTATTTTTTCAGTTTAATGAAGGGAGAGGCCAGATTGGCATCCACATATTCTACAGAAAGACCGCGGGCTTTCACGTCACCCACCATGTTTTCTGCCAGTTCAGCCTGCTGGGCCATGTCACTGCCATCACCTAACCGAACGGTGACCCCATCGCGGGTGTAAGCCCGGATGTTATCTTCATTTCCCAAATTCACTTCCGAAAAGGCTTTGCGACCTTCCGGAGAGAGATGATTCAGAAAATCCAGGGCTTTGTCGATATCTGGCTGAGAAATACGATCCCCCAGGAGCAGATTGCCCAGTCGTTTTCCTGTGATCATAGGGACATCGGTTTTGCGAATGGCCTGCACGGAATCAATCACCATGCCTTCTTTGTCAATGAATGCATAGCTCATTTCTCCTTGAATCACCGCCAAGGGCACTCGGTCTTCTACGTTCACTTCCAGCTCGAAAGGGAAATGCCGGGTCACCGTCACGTGGGCCACACGAATATCGTGGCTGAGCCGTTCTTCCAATTCGCTGCTGCTGATTTGCAGCACATTGACCGGCTGGGAAATCCGTCCTTCAAAGAGAACGTCCGACAAGGTCAACGTATCCGTTCCAGTCAAAAGGATATAGCCCAGCGGAATGGGCAAAAAGAGAAGCGCCAAGACCAGAAGGACTACTACCCCTGCTGCACCAGCCAGGTAGGCTTTCCCCCGATGGATGGCATGGTGTTTCTTTTTGTGATGCACTTCCGCAGGCTCTTCCGGAATTTCCTCCGGTGGTTCTTCCGGCAAAGGCTCCTGGTTGATTTTTTCCTGTTTTTCCTCAGGAAGCTTCCCCGCATGCTGTTCCCTTCGAAATTCGTTGAAGCTTTTGAAATTATCCATAAATCATGATTCCTGTAAAACTTGTAAAAGCAATAAGACATAAGGAATAAAAGGTTATTGTTCTGCCATGTTCGATATCAAACATAATAGTATATACCG
>DBLC01000151.1 GCA_002297935.1 Dialister sp. UBA734 | reverse complement strand
GAATAAAAATTCAAGAATAATTCCAAACCATGATTAAATCAGTGTTTCCCTAGCAAAATCTTACCAAGTGAATTAAAATCGTAACAGCAGAAAAAGGCGGTGAGCCGATGGCTAGACGCAAGGGAATAAAACAATGGGATGAAATTACCACAGAGGGATGGTTGGCTCTCATGGGAGATACTTCTGTCATGAGCCGACTGATGATGCAGATTTTTTCTAGGCTGTATCATTCCGCCGATTATATGGACAATGCCAAAAATATAGCTGAGGCACTTCATATGGAGTACCGGGCCCTCAATGCCGGGGTTGGCTGGGCGGGTAATAAAATCCGTGAAATGTATGAAAAAGGGGAACTTCTCACCTATGGGGACCACGAAGAGCAAGTGGATGCCATAGAGGAACACGAGGGAGAAGAGTTTACTCTGAAAGAAGCCACGAAACAAGTGGTGAAGCGGTCTCCTTGGGAATATGTCTTTGATGGCGTCGAAGGAGACGGGGGCCTGTATTTCTGGATTTTGAAACCAGAAGCGGTGCGGGCCTATCGAGAGCTGATGGATGCGAATATCTGGAACGTGGAGCCGATTCGTCAGATGCTGGAAGAGGATGAGACCTCTTCTGGGGTGGAAGGCAATTTGTTTTCAGAAAATTCGGAAACTACGGTGAGCCGTATTCGCCGGTTTGTTGACGAAGAGCAGGCATTTCGTTGGAAATCCCTGTCCAAAGATCCTTGCTGCGTGGTGTGCGGCGCCAAACGGCTTTCTCTATTGCAGGCAGTGCCCTATGGAACCAAGGGGAAGAACCAGAAGGGGCTTCTTTTCTGTCCTACCCATGCGGCTCTATTTGCTGCTCATCTGATTACTTTTGACAGCCAGGGACATCTTCTGATTTCCCGGCGATTGACCGCAGAGGAAGAAATACAGTATCATATTTCCAGAGATATGAAAGCCCAGGGGCCGTACAGCAAAAAGCGTATGACCGCCCATCGTAAAATTTTTATGGAAGAAGAGAGGAAACTGAAATGATTTTATCCGGCAAAGAAATCGTAAGACATATGGGGGAGGAAATCATTATCGATCCCTTTGACCCGAAGAAAGTCAATCCCAATAGCTACAACTTGACGCTGGCGGACGAACTCATGGTGTATGATAACCATGAATTGGATATGAAAAAGAAAAATACTGGCCATTTGATTCATATTCCGGAAGAAGGCATCGTGCTGCAGCCCAATAAATTGTATCTGGGCAGAACGCATGAATATACAAAAACAAAGTGCTTCGTACCGATGCTGGAAGGCCGTTCTTCCATTGGTCGACTGGGTCTTTTCATCCATGTCACCGCTGGATTTGGCGATGTAGGCTTTTCGGGGTACTGGACGCTGGAGATGTTCTGCGTACAGCCGATTCGGATTTACGCAGGGGTGGAGATTTGCCAGATTTATTTCCATACTGTCTTAGGGGAAGCCGATAAATACGACAGTGGAAAATATCAAAATAATCAAGGAATTCAGCCTAGCCTACTTTACAAAGACTTTGAAAAGTAGTATGATAGTAACAACTTAATAGCACATGGAGCGAAGAAGCTGCAGCAGATGTAGGGATTGTATCCTTGCGTCTAGCTGCATTTTTTATTTCTCGCCAACAGTGCCAAGTTTGGCTGCTCTTCATAAATTTACATTTCTTTGAATGATATTTCAAAAATGGGTACAGTCAGACAACATATTTTTTTGGGAAGCAAGGTAGAAAACAATGTAAAAAAGAAATGCTTTCCCGTGGGGGAGTCCAGGAGGTTGATGATTATGAAAAAAACACTGAAAAAGATGATCATGGCAGGTGCTCTTTGTATGGCAGGTGCAGCACTGATTGCTGGCTGCGGCAGTGATGGCGGCAGCGCAGGTGGCGGAAAACAGTTCCTCAATATTGCAACCGGCGGTACTGCAGGTACCTATTATCCATTGGGAGGCGCACTGGCCGAACTCCTGAACCAGAACATTAAAAATATGAACGCTTCTGCCCAGTCCACTGGCGCGTCCGTAGCTAACGTGAACATGCTGAAAGATGGCTCTGTCGATCTGGCCTTCATCCAGAATGATATTGCTTACTATGCAGCCAACGGCACAGAAATGTTCAAAGACAACAAAGTGGAAAGCCTTCGCGGGATTGCAGCTCTCTATCCAGAAACTGTACAGTTCGTTACCACCCAGGATAAAGGAATCAAATCCATTGCTGACCTGAAAGGCAAGAAAGTCGCTGTTGGTGCTTCCGGCTCCGGTGCGGAAGCCAACGCTCGTCAGATTCTGGGCGCTTATGGTATCACCTATGATGATATCGATGTACAGTACCTCTCCTTCGGCGAAGCCGCTGATGCACTGAAAGATGGCAATGTCGATGTAGGCGTGGTCGTTGCTGGGTTCCCAACCGCTGCTATTCAGGATTTGGCTGCTAACAAATCGGCCGCTCTGGTTACCATCGATGAAGAACATGCAGATCAGCTGATTAAGAAATATCCATATTTCACTAAGATTACCGTTCCGAAAGGCACCTATCCTGGACAGGAAGAAGATGTCAACACCGTAGCTGTTAAGTGCGTCATTGTCACCACCGACAAACTCTCTGATGACCTGGGTGGCGAAATCGTGAAAGCCATCTATGAACACCTGGATCGTATGAAAGCCGCTCATGCTGTAGGCAAGTACATCACCAAAGATACCGCACTGGAAGGCATGTCCATTAAGATGAACGCCGGTGCTGAAAAGTATCTGAAATCTAAATAAGTAAGATGATTGGTGGACTAGTGATTCGTGACTAGTGACTAGAATTTTTACCAGTCACCAGTCACCAGTCACTAGTCACTAGCTACCTTATAATGGGAAGGAGGAGGGACGGACCCCAGATGGAGTCCGTCTTTGCTTTCACTACATGAAAAAGCAAAAAAACGGGAAATTAGAAACATTACTGATTGTATTCGGCATGATTGTCTGTGTCATTGCCACCGTAGGCGGTTGGTGGGTCCGACAGGATTATCTTTTCGGACAGACCGCAGATGGATACATTATCCGGCAGCGGGTCGAACCGGGAACGCCGGTGACGCTGGTGTATCGCCATTCGGTGCAGAAGACAATGATTCATGAATATCTGGAAGTCAATAAAATGGCTGACGGATTTGTATTGAAATCTACGAAATATCAATCTATGGGGGTAGGACTTCCTTTCTCGAAAGAAGATGGAGATTTCCGTGAAGAAAACGGTTGGTTTATTCTGGACAACATTGACCGCAAGTTCCCAGAACTGTCCATTCGAAATGGTGTAACCAATGAAGAAAAGGTGTATGTAGGCGATCAGGAATATGATTTGGCCCAGCTCATGCCTTTGGGAAAGGAATTGCACCTGTATGTGGCGCCGCTCTATCAGGTGCTCTACAAGAAAAAAGAAATTAGGAGTTGATGAAATTGGCTGATTTAGAAAAGAAAAAGCTGCAGCCCGACGTGCCAGCAGATGGCGAAATGTCGGAAGAACTGCAGAAGAAATTGAAAGAGTTGGATAAGGAATCCAATACGGCAGAATATACTGGCATTTGTGCCAAAATCATTGCTGCTATTTGTATTTGTTTCTCTTTGTTCCAGATTTATACCGGCTTCTTTGGCGCACTGGATGCGATGATTCAGCGCTGCGTCCATTTGTCCTTCGGGATTTGCTTGGTCTATCTTCTTTGTCCGACAAAGAAATCTTGGATTAAAAAGGGACATTTCCATCCCCTTGATGTGGCACTGGCAGTGATCGCCATGATTCCACCGATTTATATTTTGGTAAACTACCAGCAGCTGATTCTCCGTGCCGGCACCGCTACACCGACCGATACGGCGATTGGTATCCTGGGTATTGTAATGATCATCGAAGCGGCTCGTCGTATCGTAGGCCTTCCGATTGTCATCGTGGTTTGCTGCTTCTTGGCCTACGGGTTCTTTGGCCCCTATATGCCTGGACCGCTGGCTCACAGAGGCCTCACTTTGAAGCAGATGGTAGGGCACCTGTTCTTCACCACAGAAGGGGTTTTCGGAATTCCTATGGGCGTTTCTTCTACCTTTATTTTCCTGTTCATCCTCTTTGGTGCCTACCTGGAAAAAACCGGTTTGGGCAAATTCTTCATTGATATTGCAAACGCCATTGCGGGTTGGGCTTCCGGCGGACCGGCCAAGGTAGCCGTTATTTCCTCCGCTCTGCAGGGGACCATTTCCGGTTCTTCCGTAGCTAACGTAGTAGGTTCTGGTTCTTTCACCATTCCGATGATGAAAAAATTGGGCTATCACAAAAACTTTGCCGGCGCCGTAGAAGCCGCTGCTTCCACCGGTGGTCAGCTCATGCCGCCAATCATGGGGGCTGCTGCTTTCCTGATGGCAGAATTTGTGGGTATTCCTTACATGGATGTCGTCAAAGCCGCTATCGTTCCGGCTGTGTTGTACTTCATCGGCGTGTTCCTGGGCGTTCATTTTGAAGCAAAGAAAAATGATTTGAAAGGGACTCCAAAGAGTGAATTGCCGCCTTGGGGCAAGATTCTGAAAGAAGAAGGCCATTTGGCCATTCCGTTGATTGCTATCATTGGCCTCTTGGCTTCTGGCTATACCCCAATGAAAGCCGCTCTGGCTGGGATTTTCATTTCCATTGCCAGTGCTATGCTTCGTGCCAATACCCGTATGAGCTTTGCTGATATTATTGATGGTCTGGTCAAAGGTGCGAGAGGGGCTCTGGGCGTACTCATCGCTTGTGCCTCTGCAGGTATGATTATTGGTATTGTCACAAAAACTGGTGTAGGTCTGAAATTGGCTTCCACTTTGGTAGATGTGGCCGCTGGTAACTTCATGCTTCTGCTGTTCTGCACCATGCTGACCTCTCTGATTCTGGGCATGGGCGTACCGACCACGGCAAACTACGTTATCACCTCTACCATTGCCGCACCGGCTCTGATTCAGCTGGGCGTTCCGGTACTGGCTGCGCACATGTTTGTATTCTACTTCGGCATCATTGCCGATATCACCCCGCCAGTTGCTTTGGCTGCCTTTGCAGGGTCCGCTATTTCCGGCGGCGATCCACTCAAAACGGGGGTCAATGCATCGAAACTGGGCATTGCAGCCTTCATCATTCCATATGTTTTCGTATTGTCTCCTGAATTGCTCGGTATCAATGCCACACTGATTGGTCTGACAGAAACGACCATTACCGCCCTGATTGGTATGGTTGGCGTCTCTGCCGCTATGATTGGTCAGCTCTACTGCAAAGCCAATGTGCTGGAACGTCTCATCCTCCTGGCTGGCGGCCTCTGCCTGATCGACCCGCGTATGCTGACCGACCTGGTTGGTATCGTGATTCTGGGTGCTGTGTTCGCTATGCAGTATTTCAGAAGCAAAAAAGCAAAAGCATAATTGGAGTAATTGTTCATTTCGTACGTAAGTAGAAAAATAGACTTATCAATTGTTGTTAGTTGTCGGTTGTTTGGATTCCTACAACAAACAACTAACAACCAACAACAATCGATAAATCAGTTTTCGCTCTTGAAAATGGAATGAACAGACACTCACTTTGATTCAAAATAAATCAGCCACGTAAAAACGGTTTCTTCTCTTAGGTTAGAGGAGAAACCGTTTTTTATTTTTATAGGGTGACTAGTGACTGGTGACTGGTGACTGGGAATGTAAGCAGTTAGCAGTGGGCAGTTAGCAGTATATTTTACCATTTACTGTCTACTGCTAACTGCCTGCTAGCTCGTGACAAGGTGTCACATCTTAAATTCCCAGTCACTAGTTACGAGTCACCAGTCACCAGTCACCGATTATCCTTTTTCGCTTGTTTCGCTTCTCGTTCCTGCACTTGGCGGACGACTTCTTCAATGGTGGTGCCGGTGATTTCGTCTTCTGCGTTTTCATTCCACGGGAAATGCATGTGAGGGGCCACTCGTTCAAAGAAATGGGGGAGATGGGTTTGGGTGTCATCCACATGGGGTGGTACGAAGACCGGGAGACGGGCGGGGAGTATTTCTAAATCGATAGGGAATTTCGGCCCCTTATCGCCATCCACATTGGTCCAAAGCACGTCGTCTTCGTTGATGGAAATATGGGCTTTCTTGATGCCTACGACAGTCACAAAGTCAGGACCCATTTGGAAACCGGCAAGTAGTTTCGGTGCTTGACGGATCGCATTGAGCCAGGCGAAATCGTGGAAGAGGCACAGTTTGATGATGCCCTTGTTTCGATCTTCCGGAGGAATCAAATTGCGGAAACTGCCTGCCGAATCGGTCAGCATGGCAGCGATGAGAGGGGAAGACACTTGAATTACAGTACCGTTTTCCTCTTCGATTTTGAAATGGTAGGATTTCTGCCGATTCAGTACCTGCATGCCTTTCATGAAGTAGGCCAGGGAACCGAACAGTGTTTTTTCTTTGATGGTGACTTGGCTCACCGCTTCAGAAATGAGTCCGGCTGCTACCACGTTGATGAAATATTGGTCATTGATTTTGCCTACATCGATGTTGGTCTTAATGGCCGTTTCCAACATGCGAATGGCTCCCTGGGGAGACCGGGGAATGTGAAGCGCTCTGGCCAGGTCGTTGACGGTGCCAAAGGGAATAAAGCCGAAGGCAGAATCACTTTTGACAGGAACCATGCCATTGATCACTTCATTGATGGTGCCGTCCCCACCCATGCAGATTACATCGCGTCCTTTTTCGGCGGCGTTTCTGGCAAATTCCGTAGCGTCTCCTGCTTTTTCTGTCAGTTTGATGGTAATATCTTCGAACCGTTTGGAAAGGGTCGTATGAAGAAGCGGTATGTATTTAGGCGCCCGCTCACGGCCGGCGGTAGGATTGACAATGATGGTGCACTGTCCTTCACGTTTCATAGTTTCACTCTCCGAAAAATAAAAATTGATTTCTATTTATTATAGCAAATGAGATACTGGTTTCTCAAGGTTCTCGAGACGGTGAAATAATGCGAAGTGCGTGGTGCGAAGTGCGTAATGGTATTGGTCCCGCAGTGGATTGTCGTACCATTAGTATTTTATACCGCTAGAGCTGCCCATCTTCGCTACGCTCGAAATGGCGTCTCACTATATCCCTGCGTCGCTTCGCTCCTAGCGATATAGTTCGCTTGCACTGTTGCCTTCGGCAGCTCCCCTGACAGGGGAGCCGAGGCAGTGGTGTAAACTTACTTAGGGGCGCAACACTATTTGAAAGCGCCCCAATGCCCCTTTTTTATAATGTAGGCAGGAAGCGGTTAGCAGCAGAAAGTATTTTTACCGCCAATCGGGGTAAAGGTTCTTAAGGTTCTAATGGTTCTTAGGTTTCTCAAATGTGTCTATATATACCAGCATTATCATCTCATATGAGGAGCATCAGAACCTTCAGAACCTTAAGAACCCTTAGAACCCTTAGAACCTTAAGAACCTTGAGCAACCTTTACTTTCTAGACAAATTATGCTTACTGACGCTATCTCTTAACGTAGAAACATCCCATTTCCAATGAGTGTACAAAATTTAAGTTTCAAAAAGTACTTGACAAGTTCTATTTCCAGTATTATGATATACACAATTCAGACAACCAAAGAACCCATGAGAAGCTATGATCGAGACAAAAAGCGTATTGTGCTCCTAAAGAGAGCCGGTGGATGGTGCGAACCGGTGGATGTCAATAGGTGTGATATCCCTCGAGAGCTCTTGTTGTGAACCAAGTAATAACAGGCGTTCATTCACGTTACGAATAGGAACTGCTAAGTATAATGTAGGGTGGTACCGCGAATCTTCGCCCCTATCTTCGTAAGGAAGGTAGGCTTTTTTATTACCCCAAATACCAGCAGTGTAAAGTGAGAAATCGGAGTGGTACCGCGCACAGCGCCTCCGCCTGTTCTAAAGACAGGCGGAGGCTTTTTGTTTCCCTTCTCATGGACATTGGCGTCAATAGATAGTAAAACTAGTTAAGAGAGGTAGAGAATTATGCAGAAAAAATGGTTAAAAGGTATGGCAGCTGTTATGGCTGCAGCAGCAGTATGTGGTGCATTTGCAGGTTGCGGTGGAGACAAGAAAGCTGCTTCTGGTGACGCTGGCGCAGCAGGCCAGACCGTAAAACTGGGCTTCATCACCGCTTACACCGGCCCTGGCGCTGCTTACGGCGTAGCTATGAAGGAAGGCGTGGATCTGGCTGTTGAAGAAATCAACAACAACCCGAACACCAAAGTAAAGATTGACCTCAAAACCTATGATACCAAACTGGTAAAGAACGAAGCCATCAATGCTATGAAGAAGTGCATTGAACAGGATAAAGTTCTGGCTATCGAAGGCCCAATGACTACTGGCGAAGCTATGGCCGCTGATCCGATTGCGCAGCAGTCCAAAGTCGCTGTATTCGGCACTGGCACCACTGGCCCGAAAGTTACCGAAATCGGTGATTATGTATTCCGTAACGCTATCCCAGGCAAAATGAATATTCCGCAGGTTGTTGAAAAATCTCAGAAGAAACTGGGTTACAAGAAAGTCGCTATCATGTACTCCAACAACAATGACCAGATGGTTGGCGAGCACCAGTTCTACCTGGATGCTTGCAAGAAACTGGGCCTGGAAGTCGTAGCTGACGAAACCTTCGCAGATAAAGATACAGACTTCTCCGCACAGCTCACCAAGATTCAGGCAACTAACCCAGATGTCATCGCTGTCGCAGGCCTTTATCAGGAAGGCGCTCTCATCGTGAAGAAAGCCCGTGAAATGGGCATGAACCAGCCAATTCTGGCAGGCAATGGCTTCAACAGTCCAGAATACATCAAACAGGCTGGCGAAGCTGCTGATGGCACCCTGGTAGCTACTCCATGGAACCCAGAAAGAAAGACCGATAAAGCACAGAACTTCCGCAAGGCTTTCGTTGCTAAATACGGCCATGAACCGGATCAGTTCGCTGCTCAGGCTTACGATGCTATGTACGTTCTCCACCAGGCTGTAGAACAGTCCGGCACCACTACCGACCGTAAGAAATTCCGTGATACCCTGGCTAAGATCAAAGACTTCGAAGGCGCTACCGGCAAATTCGAATTCGATGAAAACCGCGATCCAAAGATGGACCTGTCCGTCCTGGAAGTTAAAGGCGGCAAGTGGGTTCCACTGGGAGAATAATGTACTCTCTCTTTGTGCATAACTAAATAATAGTAACTGGTAGACTGATTCTAGTCACCAGTCACCAGTCACTAGTCACCCAATTAATAAAAAAGATTCCGAAATCGAGACCGTGCGATTTTGGAATCTTTTTTGTTTTTGTTGTTGGTTGTTAGTTGATGGTTGTTGGTTACGCAATCTTTCCATTTTAGAAATATCATTTTATATTGATGAAACATACTATCAAAAGGTATTGAAATACAGATGATAGGTCCGTAGTACAATGTCTTCCTCGATAGGTAACGCTGTTAAGTTAAGGATATCCCTATCTTCTCTAGCGTCATTTCGACCGATGGGATTTGTGCTTGATGTTGATGCAGAGTAGTCTGGTACTATGTTGAACAGAAGTGGAGAAATCTCAAAGCAGTAGCGGTAAAGGCACTAGCTGAACCTATCCCGTTACGGCTTTATTCAGCTGGAGAAAATTCCGCTAGATGTTTGAGATTTCTCCACTTTTGTCTAACATAGTACCGGACTACCCTACTGTGATATTTCGCACAAATCCCGTCGGTCGAAATGACGTCTATGGCAAGAGGCACATGTGAGAAACCTTCAGAACCCTTAGAACCTTCAGAACCTTTTCCACAAAAGGAATCATTGCATAGTTCACTTAATTTAACAACATGGCTCCATGGGGGCTATGTCCTATTTGCATTCCAACAACTAATAACTAATAACCACCAACAACTTCAAATCCAATAAATCCATTTGCTCATTTTGGCAAAGCACTATATAATGGAACTGTGCTAGGGGAGCCCATGGGCTGAGAAGAACTGTCTGACCCTTTGAACTTGAGGCGGATGAAACCGACGTAAGGAAGCCGTAGTGAATGGTATTTCCTGTCCGCCTGAGGGCGGATTTTTTATTTCTAGGGAAACACTGATT
>DBLC01000148.1 GCA_002297935.1 Dialister sp. UBA734 | reverse complement strand
TGGCGGGATGAATGAAACAGGACGAGAATGGTATTGGCGTCTGGCGATAGCGGGAATGTCACTCTTGGGGACATCATGCTTTCCGTGCCATGCTATCGAAGAAAAACGTATCATCTCTAGCGTCATTTCGACCGATGGGATTTGTGCGAAATGACTGTGCAGTGTAGTTCAGTTCTATGTTGGACAGAAGTGGAGAAATCTCAAACCTCTAGCGGGATCCCATCCAGATGAATGGATCCGTAACGGGATAGGTTCAGCTAGTGCATTTACCGCTACTGCTTTGAGATTTCTCCACTTTTGTCTAACATAGTACCGAACTACTCTGCGTCAACATTTCACACAAATCCCGTCGGTCGAAATGACGCTTGTTTTTTATACCACTTTCTTAACTTAAGGACATTGCCCATTGGGAGAGAGGCTGAAGGCAGTGGACGTTGTATAACCTTCTAATACCCTTTTTTAACCTTGAGAAAAGCGGGGTAAATGCCACAGTGCAGCCGGAGGAATCTCAGAGTATAACCTTTTTAGTCCAGGTGATATCGCTATAGCAAGACGCCTAACCCATATTTCTCATATAGCATGTCATACGGCTAGTGCGGGCTATCCCCCTGGCCCCATTCCAGAGGAAGAGGGTAGACGCTAGTGCCTATACCGATGGACGCACGTATTCCGAATCCCTAGGGCCTAGTCCCTAGCTACTTTTTCTCTATGTTTCACGTGAAACATGACTCTCTTCGTCTAGCTTACGCCGGCTTTTTCGTTGTATAATGAAGGAAATGAAGAAATTCATGACGAGTGACTGGTAGACTCGTGACTAGAGTTTTTCCAGTCACGAGTCACCAGTCACCAGTCACTACTATGCAAGTGTCGGAAGGGGAGTTTTGGAATGGCTATGGCGGTGCAGAAGGAGTTATCGGCTATGGTGAAGGTGCATCTGGAGGGGATGCCTTTTGCTGCTTGTGATATGGTGCCGGCGTTTGTGAATTTCATTTTCGGCATGAATGGCACGGGGAAGTCTACGTTGGGGCGGCTATTGGCTTCTGGCGATACGGCTATTTCCTGGCGAGAAGATACACAGGCAGGGGTATATGAACGGTATCTTTTTAACGCAGATTTCGTGAATCAGAATATCCAGCCCGACCAGGGGCTTCCGGGGCTTTTCATGATGGGGGAGGCCAATATTGATACCACTGGGGAGTTGGCGGCACTGCAGAAGCGAAAAGAGCAGGTGCAACTGGAGCGGAAGCATTTGCAGGAGGCGTGGCAGACCAATCAATCGGCCCGGGAAAATTTATTTTCCTTCTTTGCGGAAACCGCTTGGGACATGACGAAGGAGGAACGGAAGGAATTTGTCAAATGTCTGGGCCGTGAAAAAGGGTCAAAGCGTAAGTTTGGCGCGGCAGTGTTCCAGATGGTGAAGGATAGCACCCAGGCAGCGGTGTCCCGAGAGGAATTGCAGCGGCTCTATCAGGATGTGTATGCCAGCGATTTCAGGCAGTATCCGCTGCTGCCGTCTATTCCGGATCCGGAACTATTGGACAATTTGCCAGGGAAAGATATCTTAGCGACGCCTATTGTGAGCCGCCAGGATTCGCCGTTTTCTGCCTTCATTCATGCTCTAGGGGCGGCGGACTGGGTGCGGAAGGGTCACGAAGCATTCCATGAAAAAGGGGAAGGGAAATGTCCCTATTGCCAACAGCCGCTGCCGGCGGATTTCGAGCAGCAGTTGGCGGAAGCCTTTGATGCCCAATATGAAGAAAATCGGCGGCGAATTGCGCAATTTGGCAGGGCTTATCAGCAGGCAGCAGAGCAGCTCATGGCACCTTTGAGACAGCTTCGAGAAGATTCGTTCCAAGTGGGGAGTTACCAAGATTTCACTGCCCGCTTGCTTCTGCTGGAAAATGGTATTTCTCAAAATATTCAACTCATTCGGAGCAAATGGGAAGCGCCGTCCAAGGTGGTGGAAATCACACCCCTGGCGGTGCAGCTCGGTGATTTGTCGGATATGTTGTCCGGTTGGAATGAAAAAATTCGGGCCCACAATGAAGCGCTCCAAAACAATCAGGCCAAGCAAACCCAGTGTACCCAGCAGGTGCGGGCTTATTTGGCGCAGCGATTGGCGCCGCTGGTGAGTGATTATCACAGCCGGCTCCATGCGATTCAGGAGAAAGAAAAGGAATTGTCCCGCCTTCGTTTGGAAAACCAGCAGGAAGAGCAGTCCATTGCGGTCCAAATGGGGGACTTAGAAAAGAAATATGTGAATACCCAGGCGGCGTGCCAGCATATCAACGAGCTGCTCTCGCGCACAGGATTTCAGAATTTCCATTTGCAGGAGAAAGGCACCCCTTCGGTGTATGAAATCGTGCGGGACGATGGAACGCCGGCGAAGCAGCTCAGTGAAGGGGAGCGGCAATTTTTAGGATTTCTCTATTTCTGCCATCAAATTGGCAGCCAGAATGAGGCGGGCCAAGTGAGCCAGAAAATCGTCATCCTGGATGACCCTTCTACGGGGCTGGACAACCGGGCCAAAGCCGCCGTGGCGTCTCTCACTAGAGAACTGATCACCGCGTGTCTCAGAAATGCGGACAAGGAAACCTATGACAAGAAATTCAAAGCCCATTTGCAAGTGCCGGTGGTGCAGATGTTCCTTTTGACCCATGACAGCCAATTCCAGCGAGCCATTTCCAGTGGGCTGGAACAGGAGTGGAAAGATGTGTCCTATTTCTTGCTGGAAAAAGGAAACGGCCTGTCTCGCCTGGTGCCGTGCGTGACCCAAGTGAAGCGGCAGCCGGAGCAAAACGAAAATCCCATTCCTGGCAGTTATCAGCAGTTGTGGGAAACTTACAAACAGGCCAACGATCCGGCACTGGTGCTGGAGACGGCGAGACATATCGTCAATGTGTATATCTTTGATATTCTGGGCTTCACCCGGGGACAGCTGCGGGATCGGATGCTTCATCAGCGAAGCCGCTTTGCCATCAACGGACGAGAAGATACCCAGCTCTTCCGCACCGCTTTTGGGTTCTTCACCTACCTGGACAGCACGGCGGCAGAATTGACCCGAGGCGAATCGGCAGACCGGTTGCGGCAGGCACTGTATATTCTCTTCCTCTGCTTGGGGGCGGAGGGGCATTATCGGTGGATGATGAGCCGATGATGGTTGAGGTTTCACATGAAACATTTTAAGTGCGTAATGCGAAGT
>DBLC01000149.1:12077-21306 GCA_002297935.1 Dialister sp. UBA734 | reverse complement strand
AATTCCTAGTCACCAGTCACCATTCCTACGAAAGGAGTCACCATGAATCTTCTCAACGAATTTCTCGAACTCCTTTATCCCACCTGCTGTCCTGCCTGCGGGGAAGTGACGGATCCGAAGACTGTATGGTGCGAGGCCTGTTTGAGACCGCTATGGAATCCACGGCTCATCAATTCTTCTTTCACAGACCATTTATCAGGCTGCTACACTTTATGCAATTATGAAGGGGCTATCCGAAAATGCTTGATTCAACTGAAATACAACGGCCGGGTGGGGCAGAAGCGGGTATTTCCTCCTTTATTAGAGAAATTTCCCTGGTGGGATAGATTAGAAAGCTGCGATCTGGTCATGCCGGTGCCGCTTTCTCAGAAACGCAGAAAGGAAAGAGGCTACAACCAGACAGATAAGATATTTCAAGCCTGGATGACAGCCCATGGTTGGTGCTATGTGCCAGAGGGACTGGTTCGTTTCCGGAATACCCATGTACAGTCTTTGTTATCGAAGCAAGAACGGTATGACAATATCAAAGGAGCATTCCATATTTCTCCTACTGTGGATGTGAAAGGAAAGACTGTCCTGGTGGTGGATGATATCTATACCACTGGGGCTACTTTAGAAGCAGTGGCTCACGAACTCAAACGTGCCGGGGCGGATAAGGTGATGGGATTGACCGTAGCGAGTGGGGCAAGCTAAAATGCAATGAGGAATAAGAAATTAGGAATTAGGAATGGTGGTGGCGGCGCATCATAATTTGGAAGCGCCGCTTTTTTATATAAAGGTTTCTTAGGTTGCTCAAGTTGCTAAGGATGCACAGGTTCTTCGAATGTGCCGCTAGCCAAAGCCGTCATTTCGACCGGTGGTATTTGTGCTTGATGATGTAGTAGTAATGAAACTGGATGTGTAGAAGAGTGGAGAAATCTCGCAGCACCAGCGGGAAGGGCTTAAAGAATCAAATCATGACGGTGAGACAATCTTTCGAACAAAGCGAGAAAAGCAGCTCTAGCGTGCTGCCATGCTATGTGTCTTTAAGCCCTTACCGCTAGTACTGCTGAGATTTCTCCACTCAGGGGCACATCTCATTTCAATACATCTATGCCATCAAGCACAAATGTGATCGGTCGAAATGACGGATACGATGAGAGGCACGTTCGAGGAACCTGAGAACCCTCAGAACCCTCAGAACCCTCAGAACCCTTAGAACCTTAAAATCTCATCTTCAAAAATGCGGTGCTTTATGAATTGTGCGCCGTTACCAACATTCCTCATTCCTCATTCCTAATTGCTTTTATTTTCCTCTTGCAATTCGATTTAAACCCTGCTATTATATTCTCGTATAGCAAAAAAGCGAAGATGGGAAGAAGCTATGAAATTTCTCTTAGAGAGTCGCCGATGGTGGGAAGGCGATAGGAAGGATATAGTAGGTCACCCCGGAGCTGACAGCGAGATCTGTCCGTGGCGCACGTTACGCGATTTGAGCGATCATACATTGTATGATTATTTAGGTGGTACCGCGGAAGCACTCTTTCGTCCTATGTGGATGAAGGAGTTTTTTTGTTTTTGGGCAAATTGTTGCTGGTTGTTAGTTGTTGGTTGTGGGTTGTGGGTTTATGCTCCGTGTCCGTATTTCTTAATTTAGCATAAATACAAAGTCTCATTGGTTTAGGGTTTAAGGTTTGCGATATCATGTAACCCTTAAACCCTAAACCAATGGGAGTTTGCAATCTGTACTAATGATATATACGGACACGGGACGTAAACCCCAAAACCAAAACCCAAACAACCAACAACTATCAACAGACAACAAGTATTAATTTTAGGAGTTGAAGTAAATGGCAGATTTGAAAGACCAGGACCTGGGAAAGTATGACCCCAGTGCGATTGAACAGAAATGGTATCAGTATTGGGAAGACCATGGTGTATTTCATGATGAACCGGACCCGGAAAAGGAACCGTACAGCATTGTACTGCCGCCGCCGAATGTCACCGGGCAGCTGCACATGGGTCATGCACTGGACAACACTCTCCAGGATATCCTGATTCGTTATAAGAGAATGCAGGGCTACAATGTACTGTGGCTCCCAGGCAAGGACCATGCCGGCATTGCGACCCAGGTCAAGGTAGAAAAGCAGATTGCTGAAGAAGGTCTCAACAAGTACGATTTGGGCCGTGAAAAGTTCCTGGAACGAGTATGGCAGTGGAAGGAAAAATACGGCAACCGCATCGGACTGCAGATTCGCCGTCTGGGTTCTTCCTGCGACTGGTCCCGTGAACGTTTCACCATGGACGATATTTGCGCCCGCGCTGTTCGCGAAGTTTTCGTTTCCTTGTACGAAAAAGGCCTGATTTACCAGGGCTTCCGCATCACCAACTGGTGCCCTCGCTGTCAGACCGCTCTGTCTGATATCGAAGTAGAACACGAAGATGAAGTGGGACATCTTTGGTATTTCAATTACCCGATTGCTGGGGAAGAAGGGAAATACATCCAGATTGCCACCACCCGTCCAGAAACCATTCCTGGCGATACCGCAGTAGCTGTCAATCCGGAAGATGAACGATACAAAGACCTGGTAGGCAAGAAAGTGGCTCTGCCTGGCACCGACCGTTTGATTCCGATTATTTCCGATGAATACGTAGACATGACCTATGGTACTGGCTGCGTGAAGATCACCCCGGCCCATGACCCGAACGACTTTGAAGTGGGCCAGAGACATAATCTGGAAACCATTGTCATCATGAACAAAGATGGCACCATGAATGAAAAAGCAGGGAAATACTGCGGCATGGATCGCTATGAATGCAGAAAAGCCATCGTAGCGGACCTGAAAGAAGCAGGCCTCCTGGTGAAGATTGAAGAAACCAAGCACGCTGTAGGCCATTGCTCTCGCTGCAAGACTGTGGTAGAACCGATGACCACCAAGCAGTGGTTCGTGAAGATGAAACCGCTCGCTGGTCCAGCTATGGATGCTGTCACTTCCGGACAGACCAAGTTCGTACCAGAACGTTTCTCCAAGACCTATATCCAGTGGCTGTCCAATATCCACGATTGGTGTATTTCCCGTCAGCTCTGGTGGGGCCATCGTATCCCGGTTTGGTACTGCGATGACTGCGGTGCCACCAGCGCTTCCCGCACTGATTTGACCGAATGCCCAAAGTGCCATAGCAAGCACATCCATCAGGACCCAGACGTTCTCGATACCTGGTTCTCATCTGCGCTGTGGCCATTCTCCACCATGGGCTGGCCGGACAAGACACCGACCCTGCAGCAGTGGTACCCGACATCCACCATGGTGACCGGCTACGACATCATTTTCTTCTGGGTTGCTCGTATGATGTTCATGTCCATGGAATTTATGCATGAAATTCCATTCAAGTACGTATTCATTCACGGCCTGGTTCGCGATTCTCAGGGCAGAAAAATGTCCAAATCCCTGGGCAACGGCATCGATCCATTGGAAGTCATTGAGAAATACGGCGCCGATGCGCTCCGCTTCACTTTGGTGACCGGCAACACCCCAGGCAACGATATGCGTTTCTACTATGAACGAGTAGAAGGAAATAGAAACTTTGCCAACAAACTGTGGAATGCCACCAAGTTCACCTTGATGAACCTGGATGACTATGATAAGGACTTCGTTCCCACCGCTGACCAGCTGACCCTGGCTGACAAGTGGATTCTGGACCGTCTGGCTGCTACCGAAGACTATGTAGGTACCAACCTGGACAAATACGAACTGGGCGAAGCCGCTGATTCCATTTACAACTTCGCATGGAACTATTTCTGCGACTGGTACATTGAAACCGCCAAAGCCCGTCTCTACGGCGAACACAACACCGACCGTCAGGTGACCCAGTACGTTCTGGTATACACCCTGACCCGTATGCTGGCACTGCTCCATCCATTTATGCCATTTATCACCGAACACCTCTGGCAGCACCTGCCTCATGAAGGGGAAACCTTGGCAAGAGCGCCATGGCCGAAAGCCGATGACGCACTCCGCTTCCCAACCGAAGCAGAACAGTTCGACCGCATCATGGATGCTATCAAAGCCATCAGAAATATGCGCGCCGAAGCTGGCGTCACCCCGAACAAGGCTTGCCATATCCAGATCGCTGTTCTTCGCGATGACCTGAAAGATTGCATCGAAAACAACAAAGAATACTTTGAAAAATTGGGCCATGTAGAAGAAATGAAACTTCTCTCCTCCGATGCAGAAAAACCAGAAAACGCCAACGCTGCTGTGGTTTCCGGCCTCGAAGTATACTTGGAACTGAAAGGTCTCATCGATACTGCCAAAGAAATCGAAAAGATTCAGAAAGCCAAAGCCGCTCTGGAAAAAGACATGGCACGCACCTCTGGCAAACTGAACAACCAGGGCTTCCTGGCAAAAGCACCAGAAGCCGTCGTAGCCAAGGAAAAAGAAAAACTGGCTGGCTTTGAAGAAAAGATGAAATCTTTGGAAGAACGTCTGGCTTTCTTGGCTAAGCTGTAATAATAGGGACTAGGGATTAGTAGCTAGGCCCTAGGAATTGGGAAATATGTTGAATAAGCGGTAAGTCTCGTTCCCCCCTTGGAGAAGGGGGATTCAGGGGGATAGACATCACTAGCGGTATGAAAAATTACGTTATGTATAACGTTACCATGCTACTTATGCCGCAAGTGTGAAATATGGTTCTAACGAATCATTCTATCCCCGGCTTCGCTGCTCCTTCTCCAAGGGGCTACATGTTTGTGCTATTACCATTTGCAACCATGTTACTATGCCGATGGTGCGTAGTATTTTCCTAATCCCTAATCCCTAGATACTAGCTACTCATAAATAAAACAACAAAAGCGTCTCACTTCGGTGAGCGCTATTGTCATGTAAAGAATCATGTTATTAAGTTAAGTGAGACATGGAATGATTTCAACTGGTGTTTAAGTTGCTCAGGTTGCTCAAGTTTCTCAGGCCTATCGAATGAGATGGATACGCTAGCATCTAGCGGCACATTCTAGAAACCTAAGAAACCTAAGAAACTTGAGCAACCTCAGCAACCTGTAAGCACTAGCGTAATTTGAAAATTGCCTCAATTCCTTAACATAGTAACATTCATGTAAGGAGACAACTATGAATTACGAAGAATCCATTGCCTATCTGGAACAGGCTGCCTCTTTTGGTATCAAACCGGGACTGGAACGCATCCAGGCCATTCTTGCCAAACTGGACCATCCGGAAACCGCTTACAAAGTGATTCACGTCACAGGCACCAACGGCAAAGGCAGTGTGGTCGCTATGATTTCCAGTGTGCTCGAAAATGCCACGCTGAAAATTGGTCGCTACGTATCGCCCCATCTGATTGACTACACCGAACGAATCCACGTGGGCGGTCATGATATTTCCAAAGAAGACTTTGCCAAAGCCGCTACGGTGATTCGCGAAGCCGCAGAAGCCTGCATTGCCGAAGGCGTGGAAGCACCGACCGAATTTGAACTCTTGACGGCCATGGCTTTCTGGTATTTCCGTGAGCAGAAAGTGGACTATGCCGTCATGGAAGTGGGGATGGGCGGTTTGTATGACTCCACCAACGTGATGGTGCCGGTGGTTTCTGTCATCACCAACGTAGCTATGGACCATGAGAAATACCTGGGCAAGAATCTGGAAGAAATCGCTCACCAGAAAGCGGGCATCATCAAAGAAGGCGTGCCGGTAGTCACCGCTGCCCAGCACGTGCCGCTGAAACAGCTGAAAAAAGAAGCCCACGAAAAGAAAGCTCGTATCTATTTCTACGGCCGCGACTTTGAAATCGACTCCCGTAGCAAGTACGGCCCGGGACAGGTGGTTGTGGTGAAGAGAAAAGACATGCCGAAAGAACTGGAAAAGAGCCTGCTCTTCGTTCCTTTTGTTGGGGCCCATCAGGCGGTCAATGCGGCTGTGGCTACCATGGCGCTCTCTATCATCATGAAACAGGACGACCGGGTCAATGAAAACGACCTCAGAGAAGGCCTCGCAAGAGCCACCTGGAAAGGCCGCTTTGAAGTGCACACCATCGGTGGCGTGCCATACGTCATGGACGGGGCACATAACCCGGCTGGTGCCGAAGCCTTGAAAGAAGCCCTGGAAGAACAGTACCCAGACAAACGTCGCGTGCTGGTTTTCACCTCCCTGGAAGACAAAGACACCGAAACTGTCATCCAGCTCTTGATTCGTAAAGGCGACGTGGCCTTCCTCTGCCCGGCTCCAACACAGAGATCCAGAAAGCCTGAAGACATCGCCAAGATGATCGATGAACAGAAAATTGCTGCGGAACTTCACACCGAAACCTCCGTCACCGACGCTCTGGAAGACGCTTCCAAAGCAGCCACCGACAAAGACGTGGTTCTCATCTGCGGCTCCCTCTACATCCTGGGCGACGCTATGAAATGGATTGCGGAAAAAGAAAGTAAGTAATTGGTGACTGGTGACTCGTGACTAGTGACTGGGGGAGTAGGAAGGATATTTCCTGTTTCTTAACAATAAAAAAGACGCATGACTCTCGCAAAGGGAGCTGCGTCTTTTTTATTTTGGGACCATGATATAATGATTATAAAAATGGGTGACTGGTGACTAGGAAGGGCCTAGCTGCTAATCCCAGTCACTAGTCACGAGTCACCAGTCACCATTCAAATCGAAAGGAGCCTCATCATGACAGACCTTGAAAAATTGCAGCAACTGATTCGCACCCATCATCGCATTGTTTTCTTTGGTGGCGCCGGCGTATCCACTGAATCGAACATCCCGGACTTCCGTGGCGAACATGGATTGTACAAGCAGAAAACCAATCTTCCCTGGACACCAGAAGAAATGCTGTCCCATCATTTCTATGAAGAACATCCTGTAGAATTTTTCACCATGTATAAACGTTTTACCGAAGCCATGATGAAAGCGAAGCCAAACCGGGCTCACTATGCCCTGGCACAACTGGAAAAAGAAGGGAAGCTCTCCGCTGTGATTACCCAAAATATCGACGGTCTTCACCAGCGCGCTGGCAGCCAGAAAGTGATAGAACTCCATGGCACCATATTGACCAATACCTGTGAAAACTGCCACGCCACCTATGATGTAGAGACTTTTTTGAAATATTGTAATCCAGTCCCGCACTGTCCCCATTGCGGCGGCATCATCAAACCTGATGTGGTACTCTACGAAGAATCATTGAACAACCAGGACATCGAAGAAGCTATCTATGAAATCGCTAGGTCCGACATGCTCATCATCGGCGGCACTAGTTTGGTAGTCTATCCCGCCGCCGGCTTTATTTCCTACTTCCGCGGCGATGCCCTGGTGATGATCAACAAAGACGAAACAGCAAAAGACAACGCTTGTGATTTGGTTTTTCGCGATAGCGTGGGTCGGGTATTGGAAAAAGTGGTGGGTACATAAGGAGCTATCTATGGGCGGTTTTCTGTATATCCTTTCTAACAATAATCGGTCTACGTTGTACATAGGCGTTACCAGTGATTTACAAAAAAGACTGTATGAGCATAAGAACGAAGTTGTCGACGGTTTTACCAAAACGTATCATGTGCATGCTCTGGTCTACGTGGAACGGTACCATTCTATCGAAGAAGCCATTGCTAGAGAAAAACAACTGAAGAAATGGAGCCGGAAGAAGAAAGATGCATTGATTACTCGGATGAATCCTATTTGGAAAGATTTATCACGGGATTGGAAATGATGATGGTACTATGTGCGTTAGTAAGTGTGGCAGCGTTTTGAATGCTATTTGACTGTAGACATATATTGCTCCAGCGTCATTTCGACCGATGGGATTTGTGCAAGATGACTGAACAGAGTAGTTCGGTACTATGTTAGACAGAAGTGGAGAAATCTCAAAGCACTAGCGGAATTCTATCCAGCTGAACTTACCCGTAACGGGATATCTCAGCTGGTATCGTGTACCGCTAGTGCTTTAAGATTTCTCTACTTTTGTCTAACAAAGTACGAGAAGCCCGATAGAGCTATTCCGCACGAATCTCGGCGGTCGAAATGACGGGGACGGTATGCGTCAATCGGTCTGAACGCGATAGGTATCCTTATTGATGACAGGATGGTATGTGACACTAGCACAATAGCGATTGCATGATTCATAATGATAACTGGCTACTCTGTAGCGTCATTTCGACCGATGGGATTTGTGCTTGGTGATGACACAGTGTAGTTCAGTACTATGTTAGACAGAAGTGGAGAAATCTCAAAGCTCCAGCGGAATCTTATCTAGCTGACTTTGCCCGTAACGGGATATCTCAGCTGGAACCGTTTCCGCTAATGCTTTGAGATTTCTCCACTTTTGTTCAACAAAGTGCGGAAAACCCCGATAGAGATATTCAGCACGAATCCCGTCGGTCGAAATGACGGGGGATGGGATGTGTCAGTAGGAGTGATAACGGTATGAATGTTTATTGATAAGAGTCATATCCTCTCCAGCGTCATTTCGACCGGCTGCATAATTAATGACAGTAGCTATATTCTCTCTAGCGTCATTTCGACCGATGGGATTTGTGCAAGATGACTGAACAGTGTAGTTCGGTACTATGTTAGACAGAAGTGGAGAAATCTCAAAGCACTAGCGGGATTCCATCTAGCTGAACTTACCCGTAACGGGATATCTCAGCTGGTACCGTGTACCGCCAGTGCTTTAAGATTTCTCCACTTTTGTTCAACAAAGTGCGAGAAAGCCTGATAGAGATATTCCGCACGAATCCCGTCGGTCGAAATGACGGGGGATGGGATGTGTTAGTAGGAGTGATAACGGTATGAATGTTATTGATAGGAGTCATATCCTCTCCAGCGTCATTTCAATCGGCTGCATAATTAATGACAGTAGCTATATTCTCTCTAGCGTCATTTCGACCGATGGGATTTGTGCATGATGACTGAACAGAGTAGTTCGGTACTATGTTAGACAGAAGTGGAGAAATCTCAAAGCACTAGCGGAATTCTATCCAGCTGAACTTATCCGTAACGGGATAGATCAGCTAGAACCGTTTCTGCAAGAGGTTTGGGATTTCTCCACTTTTGTCTAACATAGTGCGAGAAAGCCCGATGGAGACACTAAGCACAAATCCCGTCGGTCGAAATGACGGGGGAGGATATGTGTCAGTTGGTGTGATAGCGTTATGCATGCTTATTGCCTATAGCCGCATTTTCTCTAGCGTCATTTCGACCGATGGGATTCGTACATGATGACTGAACAGAGTAGTTCGGTACTATGT
>DBLC01000149.1:3417-12055 GCA_002297935.1 Dialister sp. UBA734 | reverse complement strand
GAGAAATCTCAAAGCTCCAGCGAAATCTTATCCAGCTGACTTTGCCCGTAACGGGATGTCTCAGCTGGAACCGTTTCCGCTACTGCTTTGGGATTTCTCCACTTTTGTTCAACAAAGTGCGGGAAACCCCGATAGAGATATTCTGCACGAATCCCGTCGGTCGAAATGACGAAGGCGGATAGCGGCATTGCCACGCAAAAAAGCCCACACGAAAAACAATTCCCGGAGCATGACTACCGCAAGGCAATCATGGAATATAATCGTTTCTCGTGTAGGCTTCTTATGTAAAGCAATACAACCCTATTAAGTTGTACATTGTGAAAACCCATTGTTGTGTTTTCACCCAGGTTGAACGGCCATGTCTGACCGGGGCCCTTATGTTTGGATTCCTCATCCTGGAAGCGAGTTGCAGGGCTTATCCGGTCAGCGTTTTTTTTATCGGCGCCGTGCGCTGTCGGTTCATCCCTTCGCTATGGTTTCATTATAGAATATATTAGTAAAAAAGTCAAATAAAAATTGGTTAACTGTTTACAGTTCACAGTGAACAGTTAACCACCAATTTAAAAATATATTTGACAAATATGATAAAGCAGTCCATAATGATGAGTATATAATAACAAAAACATGAATAAATAAAATTTCTTTTTTAAGATCACTTAAAGCTATAGATGCCATGTGCGGGCAGTTTTTTCGAGAGAATGAAAACGGTACAACGCAAAAGAAGCCTTAAGAAATCGGTTGCTATCAGGCAATGCTGTTAAGTGAAGTGAAACATAGGATGATTTCTTTTGAGACAAAGTTTCTTAGGTGGCTCAGGATTCTTAGGTTTCTCAGGTTCTACGAATGAGATGATAACACTAGCGTTTATTGGCACATTCGGGGAACGTGAGAGACCTTAGAAACTTGAGCAACCTGAGTAACCTATAATCTCTAACGGAATGATACTTATTCACTCTAATTCTTAACTAACAGCAGTATGCTATCAGGGGATTTTATGCTTCCAAGAAACCAACATTGGCTTCTCATTGTAAGGAAAGAGGTTCTTATCATGAAAAAACAGACACGATGGATGATTACCATGGCTATGGCTGCGGCAGCAATTACCGGGGGGGGTAAACACTAGTTCTTATGCAGCTGATGAAGTGGCTACGTATACTTTGAATCCTGTAGTAGTTACAGCAACTAGAACGGAAAAGCAGGATGTAGATGTACCAGCTACGACAACAATTATTACAGAAAAAGATATTCAAAATAAGGGGTACACAAGCGTATTTGATGCGCTGGAACATACTGTTGGGGTTGACAGCTATAGCTATAGTAATAGTGGCGATGATTTAGGTGGCTCGGTAAGTCGTTTTTACATTCGTGGAATGGATAAAGGTACACTGGTACTTGTCAATGGTGCACCGATTAATGTGATGAACTATAGCTCTACCGAAGGCGTTCCAATTGATGCGGTAGAGAAAATTGAAGTTATCAAAGGCTCTAACTCGGTATTGTATGGTGCTGAAGCTATGGGTGGCGTAGTAAATATTATCACTAAACGTGGTGGTAAATCGAGCACTTCTATCTCTGCAAAAGTTGGTAATTATAATTCTGGATATCAGGTTGGTGTAACCGGTGAAGGTTATGCTGCTTTCTTTACAAGAGACTTTGAAGATACGTTTGAAAGAGCAGCTCAGATTTTCCCAAATTCTAAATACAATTGGGACAATGGAAAAGGGCGTAAAAGTAGCTTATATGTTTCTACACAGTTGACAGATAAATTGAGTCTTGATTGGTCACACGTTGATAAAAATAAGAAACGATCTGCTATTAAGGTCGTTGATGGAAAACGAACGGACTCTTACGATAAAAGTGGGATTTTTGATTATGATTCACAGCGTAACAATATTAATTTAATTTACAATGATAAGGAAAGTCAATTTAAATCTATCTTAGCTTATAATAATCGTAGAATTGATGCCAAACAATATCCGAGTGGAAAACCACCTGTGAAGAAGAGTGAAGGATCTAATTACAATGTTTATGGTATTACGTTTGATAACCAGAAAACTTGGAAATTTAATGATGGGAAAGAGAGTTTAACTAGTGGTATTACTTTCAAGAGGGAACATTATAAAAATTTACTAATGACATCTAAGCGTATTCATCGTGATGCGTATAGCGCATATGCTTCTTACGATTATCAATTTAATAATAAACTTTCTACAATATTAGGCATGCGTGGTGAATTTGTTCAGGGAAATGGTTGGGATAAAGAACAAAATGTCTTTTTACCACAATGGCAAATGTTATATAAGATGAATAATAATTGGAGTTTATATTCTAATATTGGTAAATCTTTTGATATGCCAGCAATTAACTCTAAGTATTATCTAGCAAATAGTATTAATTTGGATATTGAACCACAAGAAGGATGGACATATGAAATTGGTACTAAATATGTAAAAGATAAGGATAGCTTAAAAATTGCACTTTACCATATGGATATTGATAATTATTTCAAGTGGGTAAAAGAAAAAGATGTAATTCCTGGTGGTTCTAAGGATATCAATGTCCAAGTTAATGGTGGTAAATTTAAAAATACCGGGATTGAAACAGAATGGCTTCATACAATTAATGACAATTGGCAATATAATGTTGGTCTAAGTATCTCTGATCCAAAACTGAAAAGTAAATATGTTGAGGGTCACAGAAATGAATGGATGCAGGAAGCAGCAAAAGTACAAGGTAATGTAGGTGTACAGTATACTGATGCTAAATGGAGTGCAAATTTAAATCTCTTTGTTACTGGGGATAGAGAGTATTCATACTATACGCGTAAAGGTGATTCTGCCAAGACAAAGGGAAATTATGACCATGCCGTTCCAACACGTATTAATTTGACGTCATCTATTTCATATGTTCCAAATAGCAACAATAGAATTACATTAAATATGTATAACTTGTTGGATAGACATAATTGTATTAATGAAAACGAAAACTGGGATTTGCCATTTAACTGGACATTGACTTATAAATATTCTTTCTAATTTCAACTGATACAAAAGCGGCTGACAGCTTCTATGGCTGCAGCCGTTTTGTGCTATCGGTTAACAGTTAACAGTTTACTGTGAACCGTCAACTGTCAACCGCTAACCATCCCGAGGTGATTCCTTGCAAAAACTATTATCTTGTATATTTGCCTTTATCTTCAGTCTCTGTTTTCTCACTGGCTGCACCATTTCCAAAGAACCGACAGGACAAACGCGAATCATCACCGATGATGCAGGGCGAGAAATTCGTGTGCCTTTGCATCCGAAACGAATCATGTCTCTCACCTATGGTACTGACGAAATCTTGATGGACATGGTGGACCCGAAACGTATCGTAGCACTCTCGAAATATGCGGGCGATACGGACATTACATTTGTGACGCCAGAGATGCGGGACCAGGTGGGGCGGACCATTGACCTGGAACCGGAGTCCATTATCAGTCTCAATCCGGACTTGGTAATTGCCTCTATTTCTGTACCGGCCCAAACGGTGAAGCTCCTGTCTGATTCGGGGATTCCTGTGTACATGTCTTGCATTGCCTATGACTATGAAGGCATCGAAACCAAAGTCAGAGGGGTAGCGAAGGCGGTCCATGAGGAAGATAAAGGGGAGCAGATGGTGCAGACCATGAACGATCGGCTCGCAGCCTTGGATGACAAATTGTCTGGTATCACAACGGATAAAGAACGAGTGGCACTAGGTCTTTCTTGGCGAGGCATTTTAGGAAAGAAAGGCACCCTTTTCTGTGATGTACTGGAACGAGCTCATGTGAAAGATGGTGCCAGCGTGTACACCGTGCCTAAAGGGGCCGATGCGTATCTTTCTAATGAACTCTTACCAAAAATCAATCCGGATGTGATTTTACTTCCTGTGTGGCGGGTGAAAGATGGCGATGACCAAGAAAAATTCGCCCACGACCTGGCATCCAATCCAGCGTTCCAAGATGTGAAGGCTGTGAAAGAAGGACATTTGATTCCATTTCCTGAAAAATATAAATACGTCATGAGCCATCATGTGGTGGATGCTATCGAGGCAGCTGCGAAGGCGGTGTACCCGGAGGTGTTTCCTAGTGATTAAGTGACTGGAAATTAGGGATGAGTAGCTAGGTCCGAGGGATTAGGAACTAAGAAATTGTGACTCTTATTTATTCGTCATTTCGACCGGTCGTATTTGTGCTATGTGGTGAAGAAGGCATGAAATACGATGTGCCCCTGAGTGGAGAAATCCCTCAGCACTAGCGGAAAGGGCTTAATGAATCAAATGGTAACGGTGAGATAACATTTCGAGCGAAGCGAGAAAAGCAACTCTAGCGAGTTGCCATGGTATGTGTCATTAAGCCCTTACGGATAGTGCTGAGGGATTTCTCCACTCAGGGATCCAAATCATTTCAATACTATGGTGTCACTCTGCACAAATAGGATCGGTCGAAATGACGGGAAAACGGGATATCTCAGCTATCATGCTTACGCTAGTGGTGTAAGATTTCTCCACTTCTGTCTAACATAATGCGAGAAAGCCAGATAGAGACATTCTGCACGAATCCCGTCGGTCGAAATGACGAACGTGGCTAGAGGCAACTATTGCTGATACGGTATAACGAACCTATCCGAAACAAACAACCAGCAACTAACAACAAACAACCAATTTACAAAAAATGGAGATTTCTATGAAAAACGTAAGAAGTCCAAAAATCATATATATGACCAATGTGGACCGCCGATATTTCATGATGGGCCGTGCATTGGAGGAACTGAAAAAAGAAGGGAAAGTGAGCCCAGCCTGCGAGGTGCTGAAAACGTCTGACGAAGATGTGTGGAATCCCACTTGGGCCCAAGCGGTGGATGGTGCCTCTTTGGTGATGATTCGCTTCATGGGCAATACGATCCGCACGAAGTTCTGGACGGCCTGTATGCATTTCCTGGAACGGCAGGGCATTCCGTACTACATGGATGCGGCGGGCTCGGCGGAAGAGGAGTGCATGAAATGGGTGGACGGGAAGGATATTTCCGTATTCAAGGAATACAGTTTCTACGGCGGCTTGTCCAATTATAAAAATCTGTGGCTCTACAGTTCCCATTTGTTTGACGACACCATCGAAGTACCGGAGGCGCCGACGCCGCTTTGCTGGGCGGGCATTTATCATCCGGGCATGACGGATAAGTTCATGGATGACTTGTCTCTCTATGAGAAGAATTACATGAAGCCAGGGCGACCCACTATTGGATTCCTTTTCTATCGGGACGAATGGGTGTGGGATGATTTGCATTACCAGGATGCGTTCATTGCCGAAGCGGAGAAGCAGGGGCTGAATATCATCCCCGTTTTCACCAATGGCTTGCCGGACCCGAAGCTGGGAATGCCCACCATTTCTGAAGTATTTCAAAAGTATTTCACAAAAGATGGTCGAACCGTGGTGGATGCGGTGGTGAATGTGATGAAATTTTCTTTCACCACATCAGGCTCTATTTCCACAGACACGCTAAAAGAATTTGGCGTCCCAGTGCTGCAGGCCTATTCTCTCATTGCGCCGAAAGAGGAGTGGGAAGATTCTCCGGAAGGCATGAATGCCATGGAAATATCCATTAGCGTCACCATGCCGGAAATGGACGGAATCATTCACGGCGTGCCCATCGCGGCGAAGCATGTGAAGGACAATGGGGAAGTGGAGTACTTGCCGCTGCTGGAGCGGGTGTCCTACATGGTGTCTCGGGCTGGTGCGTGGGCCCGGCTCCATCGGAAGGAAAACAAGGATAAGAAGATTGCCATTATTTTCCATAATTATCCGCCGAAGAATTCCAATATCGGAAGCGCGTTGGGCTTAGATTCCATCGAAAGTATGTGCCGCTTTTTGCGGATGATGCAAGAGACGGGATACCAGCTGGATTTCCTGCCCAAGGATGGAGCGGAGCTGATTTCCATGCTCACCTCCCGGGCCACCAATGACCTGTCCATGATGACCGAAGAACAGGTGGAACAGTGTCAGAAAATGCCATGCCAGCAGTACGTTCGTTTCTTTGACTCGTTCCCTGAAATGGCCAGGAAGCAGATGAAAAAAGATTGGGGTAAGGCACCGGGGACCGTCATGGTGGATGATGAAGGAAATATTCTCGTCCCGGGGCTCTTAGATGGACATGTGTTCATCACCGTGCAGGCGCCCCGCGGTTATGGCTTTGATGCAGATAAGGTATACCACGATCCCTATGTGGCACCGACTCACCAATACTTGGCGTACTACCAGTGGATTCGCGACGTGTGGCAGGCTGATGCGGTGATTCATGTGGGTACCCATGGCAATTTGGAATGGCTGCCTGGGAAGGGCGCAGGCCTTTCGGCGGATAGCTATCCCGATTTGGCTCTAGGCTCACTTCCCAATATTTACCCCTATCACATGACTATCACCGGTGAAGGTAGTCAGGCAAAACGCCGTGGCGGCGCGTGTCTGGTGGACCACTTGCCGGCGCCGCTGACCGATGCAGGCACCTATGATGAATTGGCTGAATTGGAAAAGGCCATGGATGAGTATGCCCATTTCGAGAAAACAGAACCGGAAACGGCGAAAAAGCTGATTTCTTCTATCCGCGAATTAGCGACGAAGGCTGATTTGGATGGCGAAGTGCCTTATGAAGAAAGTGAACCTTTTACTGATTATTTAGGAAAGCTGCACAGCTATATCGAAGATTTGAAAAATAGCGAGTGCCATGCGGGCCTTCATATCATGGGACAGATGCCGGAAGGGGAGACTCTTAGAAATGAAATTCTCCAAATGCTGCGCCTTCCCAATGGAGATGAACCGTCCATTTTTGCTCTCTTTGCAGAAAAAGAAGGCTTCACTGTAGAAGATTTGATTCGACAGGCCCAAGTGCTGCTCCCTTGTGGATTGACCGGCAGTGAATTGATGAAACAGATCCGTGGGGAAGCGGAGTCCTTTGTGGCGGCCCTGATGGAGAAAGATTTCACCGATGAGGCACTCAAGGAGGGAATGGACCTTCCGTTTGTCAAAGAAGCTGATTTTGCTTGGCAAGAAAAATTGCGGCAGCTCGGGAAATATATTTCCTCGGACCTGTATCATCGCCTGACTGGGACGAAGCAGGAAATGACCCATACACTAGAAGGAGTTTCTGCCAAGTACATCCAGCCCGGGCCGTCTGGCTCTCCTCATGCTGGTGGGGTGTCTCTCATTCCGGCGGGGGTCAATTTCTATGGTATCGATCCTAGAAAACTGCCCACCAAAGCGGCGTGGGAAATCGGAAAAGAACTGGGTGACCAGGTGATTGAGCAATTCATTGCGGACGAAGGGAAATATCCGGAAAACGTGGGCATGGTCTTCTGGTCCGGGTCCAACATGCGAAGCCACGGCCAATGTATCGCCGAATTTCTGTACCTCATGGGGCTCAAGCCGGTGTGGGAAAAAGGAAGCCTCATGGTGAAACAACTGGAAGTGATTCCCCTGTCGGAACTGAAACGTCCTCGCATCGATGTGACCGCCCGTATCAGTGGGCTTTTCCGAGATACCATGCCCGTGGTGGTGTCCCTGCTGGATAAGGCGGTCCTTCTAGCGGCTTCTTTGGATGAACCGGACGAAGAAAATTTCGTGAAGCATCATATTTCTGTAGATAGCAAGGCCATGGTGGCGAAAGGCATGAAGCCCGAAGAAGCTTGGCGAGAAGCGGCCTATCGTGTCTTCGGTGATGCCCCAGGAACCTATGGCGCTGGCGTGGCAGCTCTTTTGGAAAATAAAAATTGGGATTCCTTAGATGACTTGGCTCATGTCTTTGTTCGCTGGGGCGGCCATGCCTATGGGGCTAAATCCAATGGTACTTACAAGCCGGAGCTCTTTGAAAATCGCCTGGCCCATATGGAAGTGACCATCAAGAATGAAGACAACCATGAAACCAATATGATGAGCAGCGACGATTACAATGCTTACCACGGCGGCCTCATTGCGGCGGTGCGGTCCTATTCTGGAAAAAAGCCCCATTCTTATGAAGGCGACAGCACCGATCGTAGCCAAGTGAAAGTGCGCACCGTGCAAGAAGTGGCAAAGCGGGTATTCCGCGCTGAATCCATCAATCCGAAGTTCATCGAAGGCATGATGAAACATGGCTATAAAGGCGCTGCGGACCTATCTAGCCGGGTGTCCATCAGTTTTCAATGGGATGCCACCAGCGATGTGATGGAAGATTGGATGTATGAAAAACTGGCGAAGAAATATGCCCTGGATCGCAAAGTGCAGGATTGGATGAAAGAAGTCAATCCCTGGGCCCTGCAGCGCATCACCGAAATCTTGCTGGAAGCAGAGAAACGGGGCCTATGGAATGCGAAAGAAGAAACCCTGGACCAGCTGCAGCAACTCTACTTGGACGTGGAAGGGGAATTGGAAGATGATGAGTGATATCGGTGACTGGTGACTAGTGACTCGTGACTGGGGATTAGTGGCTAGGCCCTAGGGATTAGGAAATAAGTGGGGCGAGATGTGTCAGTAGCTGTGATAGCGGTATGTATGTTTATTGACTATAGCCGTATCCTCTTCCCCGTCATTTCGACCGATGGGATTTGTGCTTGATGACTATGCAGTGCAGTTCGGTACTATGTTAGACAG
>DBLC01000149.1:185-3396 GCA_002297935.1 Dialister sp. UBA734 | reverse complement strand
AGAAGTGGAGAAATCTCAAACCACTAGCGGGTATATTGTCCAGCTGAATCCAGTCGTAACGAGATATCTCAGTTGGAATCGGTGCTGTTAGAGGTTTGGGATTTCTCCACTTTTGTTCAACATAGTGCGAGAAAACCCGGTAGAGCCATTTCGCACAAATCCCATCGGTCGAAATGACGGAAATGGTATGTGTCATTAAGAAAGCTATTGAGTGCAGAATGAAAAACACAGAATGCATACTTCTCATTTCTAATGAACATCAAACTGTTAACTCCTATTTCCTAATCCCTAAGGCCTAGTTACTAATCCCTAGCTGCCAGTCACCAGTCACCAAACCCTAATTTCCTTTCAAAACTATTTGACGCTAATCCCTATAGAGCATATAATAATAAGAACTGTTATTTACTATAGAATAACGTAATATCTAACGAAATCAATCGTTAATCGTGGAAGGTGAAATTATGCGTGAAAAGTACGTTCCTCAGCAGATTGAAAAGAAATGGCAGAAAATCTGGGAGGATACCAAAGCATTTGAAACTCATTCAGATCCAAGCAAGAAAAAGTACTATGTATTGGAAATGTTCCCATATCCGTCTGGCAACCTGCACATGGGCCATGTTCGTAACTACTCCATCGGTGATGTGGTAGCTCGTTTCAAGACCATGCAGGGATTCAATGTGATTCATCCTATGGGCTATGATGCTTTTGGGATGCCGGCCGAAAATGCGGCTATTAAGCATGGCATTCCGCCGGCTAAATGGACCTATTCCAACATTGACAACATGACTCGTCAGCAGAAGGAACTGGGCCTGTCTTATGATTGGGACAGAGAAGTGCTGACCTGCCGGGAAGATTATTATAAACACACCCAGAAGCTCTTTGAAATTTTCTATAAGAGAGGTCTGGCTTACAAGAAAGAAGCCAAGGTCAACTGGTGCGAAAGCTGCCATACCGTTCTGGCGAATGAACAGGTCGAAGAAGGCCGTTGCTGGCGTTGTAAGAACCCAGTAGTCAAGAAGGATTTGTCTCAGTGGTTCCTGAAAATCACTGATTATGCGGACAGACTTCTGGCAGACCTGGACCATATGCCGGGCTGGCCGGAACGTGTAAAGACCATGCAGAGAAACTGGATTGGCCGTTCCACCGGTACCCAGTTCTCCTTCAAAGTGGAAGGCATGGAGGAACAGATTCCTGTATACACCACCCGTGTGGATACCGTATATGGTGTCACTTACATGGTGCTGGCTCCGGAACATCCGCTGGTGGAAAAGCTGATTGCTAACAATCCAGACAAACCACAGCTGGAAGCCTTCATCGAAAAGATGAGAAATGAAAATGATATCGTCCGTACGGCTGAAGATGCACCGAAACTGGGCATGTTCACCGGTAGCTATGCGATTCATCCGCTCACCGGCGAACGGGTGCCGATTTGGATTGCCAACTATGTTCTCTATGAATACGGCACCGGTGCTGTCATGGCTGTTCCGACCCATGACCAGCGCGACTGGGATTTCGCAAAGAAATACAACCTTCCAATGAAACTGGTTGTGGAAAATAAGGCCCATAGCCTGGTTTTGGAAGATATGGATAAAGCCTATGATGCCGACGGATTCCTAGTCAATTCCGGTGAATTTGATGGCATGAAATCGGCCGAAGCACGGGAAGCGATTACAAAGAAATTTGAAGATATGGGCATTGGTCAGGGCAAGGTCAATTACAGACTCCGCGACTGGCTGATTTCCCGTCAGCGTTACTGGGGCTGCCCGATTCCGATCATTCACTGCCCGCATTGCGGCAATGTACTGGTACCGGAAAAGGACCTGCCGGTCAAACTGCCAGAAGACGTTAATTTCGTGGCTGGTGCTACGTCTCCATTGGAAACCAGTGAAGCCTTCCTGCATTGCAAGTGCCCACAGTGCGGTGCCGATGCCACCAGAGAAACCGATACCATGGATACTTTCATCGATTCTTCCTGGTATTTCCTCCGTTACTGTGATCCGCACAATGCAGACGAACCATTCAACAAAGACAAAGCCAATTACTGGATGCCTGTAGACCAGTACATCGGCGGTATCGAACACGCTATCCTTCACCTGCTGTATTCCCGTTTCTTCATGAAAGTTCTCCAGGATGAAGGCATGGTGGATTATCCAGAACCATTCACCAACCTGCTTTGCCAGGGCATGGTGCTGAAAGATGGCGGCAAGATGAGTAAATCTGTAGGCAACGTAGTTTCCCCAGAAGAAATTGTAGGGAAATACGGCGCAGACACCGCTCGTCTCTTCATCCTTTTTGCTGCTCCTCCGGAAAAAGACTTGGAATGGTCTGACCAGGGGGTGGAAGGTTCTTATCGTTTCTTGAAGCGTGTATGGACCATTGTTGGTAAATACTTGGATCTGAATAAGGAAACCAAAGGCAAGCTCTCTTCTGATGAATTTGCTCTTCGCAGAAAACTGCACCAGACCATTAAGAAAGTCACCGAAGATCTGGATGGGAAATTTGCATTCAATACCGCTATTTCCTCCATTATGGAACTGGTTAACGATATGTACCGTTTCGTAGAAGGCCATGACACCATCGAAGAAACCTTTGCAAAGGAACTGAATAGAAATCTTCTGATTCTCCTGGCTCCATTCGTTCCGCATATCACTGAAGAACTGTGGCAGGATGTAGGGGAAAAGGAAGAAAGCATTCACCTCGCTCCATGGCCGGCTTATGACGAAGCCGCTCTCGTAGTGGATGAAGTCGAACTGGCTGTACAGGTCAATGGCAAAGTTCGCGCTACCATTTCCGTACCGGTAGCTATGAGCCGCGAAGACATCGCAGAAAAGGCTAAAGCCCTGCCAGATATTCAGAAATTCACCGAAGGCAAAAACATTCTTAAGGTTATCGTGGTACCGAAGAGAATTGTCAATATCGTAGTGAAATAATATATGTCATTGGTAGCTGGTGACTAGAAAATATCAATCAAAAAGCACTCTCTTTTATGGGAGTGCTTTTTTGATGGTATTTGGGGTGACTAGTGACTTGTGACTGGTGACTAGGAAAGAAATTAGGGAAAGCTAACAAAAAAGTGAAATCCGTGTTACAATAAAGAAAAATAGGTAGCAGTACACGGTTAACGGTTAACAGTGTACTGTCTATCTAGGTTCAAGGGTGAGCAGTCGTTTATTATAAAAAGGGGGATTGGGGCGCTTTATGAATTGTGCGC
>DBLC01000149.1:0-138 GCA_002297935.1 Dialister sp. UBA734 | reverse complement strand
CTAAGTAAGTTTACACTGCTGTCTCGGCTCCCCTGTCGGGCAATGCTGTTAAGTTAAGCGAAATATGTAATGATTCCTTTCGTGACGAAGTTCCTCAGGTTGCTCAGGACTCTTAAGTTTCTCAGGTTTCCCGAATGA
>DBLC01000023.1 GCA_002297935.1 Dialister sp. UBA734 | reverse complement strand
AAGTCGCTGGAGAAGCAATCGGAATGAGTCATATTTCTCTTTTCCCGCTAGTGCTGCGAGATTTCTCCCCTTCTGTCTAACATAGTACCGAACTACTCTGAATCAACATCAAGCACAAATCCCATCGGTCGAAATGACGAATGGGTAAAAGTCGTATTTCCTTGGACCGCTAACCGTCAAACGTGGACCGTCAACTGTTAACAGTTAACCGTCAACCAGCCCCCAATCCCCAGGGCCTAGCCACTAGCTACCAGCCACCAGTCACCAGTCACCAGTCACCAGTCACTAGTCACCAGTCACCACCCATCATTCACATTTTCTATGATTTAAAATAGAAAATATTTATTTCACTTATATATAAAGAGTCACTACACTATATGGTAGTTGGTTTTACATTTTTCTGAAGCAGTGCGTAATGCGAAGTGCGTAGTGCGTAATGAAGGTAGCGGCGCACAACTTATAAAGCGCCGCGAAAATATATGATTAGGGCGACTAGTGACTGGTGACCAGGAAATGCAATTCCAGTCACCAGTCTACCAGTCACCAATAATAAAGGGTATTGGGGCGCTTTATNNAAGTTGTGCGCCCCTTCCACCATTACGCACTACGCACCACGCACTACGCATTCAAACACGCATCGCGCATTACGCATTCCAAAAGGAGTATCATCATGAAACACTCATTACTCGCCCTCACACTCTGTGCCCTGATTTCCGCCCCAACGGTCTTTGCCGCCGACACCCCACGGGACAATTTTTATTGGCTGGGCCAAATCAACAAAGCTTCTGACGTGATCAATACCGACAAAGGCCTCCTCACTCCCGAAGAAGGACACGCCTTTGCAAAAGGCATCGACAAAGTGCTTAAAGAGGGCAATAAAAAAGGAGGCCCTCGCCCCGCCAATGTAGTAGCCTTTGAACCCTATCTCATCCAAGCTGCCGGTCCGGAAATCACCAAAATTCACGCCGGCCGTTCGTCCCAGGACATGCTCACCACCGTGGGCATCATGGAACAGCGAGAACACCTGCTGACCACCGCCAAAGCCCTGCAAAAAGTGCAAGCCGACCTGATTCGCTTGGCTGAAGAAAACCAGGACACCATCATCCCCAATTACACCAACGGCGTAGCCGCCCAGCCGAACAGCCTGGCCCACTATCTTCTGGCTTATGCGAACGCCTACCACAGAGACTTGGTGCGCCTGCAGGAATACTATAAACGACTGAACCGCTCCCCCATGGGAAGCACCGTGCTGAACGGCACCGGTTGGCCCCTGAACCGGGATCGCATGGCGGCGGAACTGGGCTTTGACGGTCTGGCCTACAACACCTACGACGCAGGACAGATATTTCCCCAAGAAGCACCCATTGAAACCGGCGGCATCACCAACTGCATCGCCATCCACACCACCAGTTTCATCGAAGAAATCATGCAGCAATACGCCCAACCCCGTCCATGGATTCTTCTCAAAGAAGGAAATGGAAATACCTATCCTTCGTCTGCTATGCCGCAAAAGCGAAATCCTGGCATCCTGAACAACTGCCGCACCGAAGCCTCCACTTTGCTCGGCATGTCCATGGAAGCGGCCTTCCGTTCCCATAACATCCCTGCCGGCATGGCCGATGGACGCTTGAACGGTCGCCGTGACTTGCTCCCCCAGGCCACTAAAGTCTTAGATGGTATGGACCGGATCCTAAACAACCTGGTCATTCATCCCGAACGGAGCCTGGAAGAACTGAACCTGGACTGGACCTGCTCCCAGGAAATCGCCGATGAACTGATGAAAAACTACGGCATCCCCTTCCGCATGGGCCATCACTTCGCCTCCGAAGTGGTCACCTACGCCAGAGCGAACAACATCACACCCAAAGACTTCTCCTACACCGATGCGAAAGCCATCTACGCCAAACTGGCCCAGAACGAACCGATTCTTCCCAAAACCTTCCCCATGACCGAAGAAGAATGGCAGCACGCCAAAGACCCCACCGCCATCGTGCACAATAGAAAAGTCAAAGGCGGCCCCCAGCCAGCAGAACTAACCAAAATGCTCCACATGGCCAAAGAAGACCTAGCCCAAGGCGACACCTGGATCACCCAGACAGAAAACCACCTGAAGAGCGCGGAGAATCAGCTCAATGGGGAGTTTGAAAAGATGTTGGGTGACTAGTGACTGGTGACTAGTAGCTGGGGATTAGTAGCTGGGGATTAGTGGCTAGGCCCTAGGAATTGACGGTTGTCAGTTCACGGTTGACGGTCAACGGTTGACGGTTGACGGTCAACGCACCATTTACCCTCTTCCTCTGGAAGGGGGGCAGGGGGATAGCCCGCACTGGCGATATGAAAGGATTGTGGAAATAACCGATTCGGCGTCTGGAAATAGCGGAAAAGGGCGTGACTGGTGACTCGTGACTGGTGACTGGGGTTGGCGATTAACGGTTCACAGTTGACGGTTCACGGTTCACGGTCTACGGTTGACGGTCCACGGAAATACGACTCTTACCCATCCGTCATTTCGACCGATGGGATTTGTGCTTGATGATTCTGACGTGTAGTCCAGTTCTATGTTGAACAAAAGTGGAGAAATCTCAAACCTCTAGCGGAAACGGTACCAACTGAGATATCCCGTTACGGATAATTTCAGTTGGATGGTATCTCGCTGGAAATTTGGGATTTCTCCACTTCTGTCTAACATGGTACCGAACTACCCTACATAGTCATCAAGCACAAATCCCATCGGTCGAAATGACGGAGATGTGAGAGTCGTATTTCCGTGAACCGTCAACTGTTAACTGTTAACTGTTAACCGTGCCCCCAATCCCTAGGGCCTAGACACTAGCCACCAGCTACCAGTCACCAGTCATCAGTCACCAGTCACCAGTCACCAGTCACCAAAAATGATACCAAAAAGGCGGCGCTTCCAAATGATATGCGCCGCCACCATCATTCCTAATTCCTCATTCCTCATTATTATACTTCCGTATCCGCAAAAGTCTTTTCTTCGTCTCCGGATGGTCCGTATAGAGCCGTTCCAGAAAGCCCAATTTCCTTTCCCCATAATACGCTTCCAAATCCATGAGGCCCCGTTCCAATTCTTTCCCCAGCCCGATGGTACAAGCATACCGATCGGCCTCATACTCTTCCTTCCGCTGTCCGCCATACATGAGAAGATTGGCAGGCATTTGCAGGAGAATCTGGCACAAGGTGTATTGCAAATTAATCAAAGTCATCACAATGGCCACCAGCCATCCCAAGAAAGGAATCAAAAGCACCAACCGGCACAGCACATTCATCATCAAGTACACCCAAGCGATGATGCGGCCAAACCAATTCATCCCTACAATGAAAAGCCCCGCCCGGGTATGGCCCTTCTGCAAATGGCCCATCTCATGAGCCATGATACCCACCAGCTCCCGATCATCCAAGTACTGCATTGCACCAGCAGTCACAGCAATGTGCCGATTTCCCAAAGCAAACGCATTGGGCGCCTGGCTTTGGGCCACATAAAGCCGATAGTCCGAAGGCTTCAAATGGGCCCTTTCACATATTTCCCAAAGTGCCCGCTCCATCCGCGCCTTCCACTCCCCCGTCGCCACGCGGCCCCCTTCACTCCATACCAGAAACCGCTGCATGGGCCCGATAGAGAAAAACACCGCCGGTACCAAGATAGAAATACAAGAAATCCTAGCTACATAGTCCATCTCCTGCCCCACGGGAAGAAGTGGATCCGGTGAATAAAAAGGTTGCGCCAACTGGTCCATAATCCACCAGAAAGCAAAGTGAATGACAAAATTGACTAAGAAAGTCAGTATCATGAGAATGAGAGATGTGAGAGACATGTTATACTCCTTTTGGATATAAGGGTTCTAAGGGAGAATACTGCTATTTACTTTTCTTATGAATCAATATTTAATTCCTTTAACGATGTACCATTTTTATCTTTCCATTCCCGCGGACCACTCGCACTAAATCCCAGTACAAAATCAGCAGCCGCTGAAGAACTAGAGAAAAGTAAATTCTCTGTAGTATGCAAATCAATCACCTTTTTTGAATTCATCATTTTATTTCGATATGCCGCTGCTTTAGGTCTTAATGATTTCTCTGAAGTTTTAGCATTTAATTTTGCTCCTTTGAATACTACAAATCCTTCAGCTGTTACAACACCTTTCGCTTCAGCATCTTCCTTCGTTAAATACAATATTTGCTGATTGTTTTCAGAAGAGGATATGACTGGTTCCAAAACCTTATATCCCATAGCATTGATTAGAACTTTTATCTTATCCAAAAATTCTTCCATAGTTGCTTGAGCAGATTCCTTCAATACAGTTTTCCCATATGTATTCTTTGTTAAAACTGTATATCGATTGGCTTCTTTAGCCATCTTAACCAAACGATCTTCTAAATACCGAATCAACGCCTTGTTAAGCCCAGTCCCCGTAAACAAAACCGCTGTATTCCAATAGTACTTTTCTTTTCCAGCAGAATAATCTTGCATATGTTGCCCTAAGCGTAATTTCAGATTTTCAGACTCTCCAATATATACGGCATCTTTTTCCTCATCTTCCTCTTTACAAAACAGAAAATAGACACCTGGCCCTTTAATCTCATCACGATCACATTCCGTAATTTCAATTCGAGGAATTTTTATAGCCTGTCCATTCCAATTTGATAACTCAGCAATAACTAAACTATCCGCTGTACCATTGACCAAAAACAATTCTATAACTTTTCCGTATACCATCTCACTCATCATCTCCCATTTCTACAAAAACACATAAAATCGACTTGTTTAAAAAATATTATAACTCAAACTTATATCTTGGAAAACGCTAATTTATATCATTAAGAAATCGACAGAATTTAAAAATGCAAATTTTCTCAAATTAGGCTACTAGATTTACAAAAAACGGGGTATTGAGGCGCTTTCAAACTTTGTGTGCCCCTTCAACCACTTCTCACTTCTAACTGCACTTAAATGCACAAAAAGCACACCCTCTTGTAAAAGAAGATGTGCTTTTTCGTTTCTTATTCTATTGCCTTTCGGCCAATTCTCTTTTCCATGGAAAAGAGAGGGGTGAACTCGCATAAGAAAAATAAATCATTACCATGGTAATGGGATTTTTGAAAAGGTTATTATTCTGCTGAAATCGTAAGAAATCACAGGCATACTACCGCTAGCACCAAGGTTATACAGGTTATATAGGGTTATGTGACTCCGCCGGCCTCACATACCCCTGTATACCCTTTTTGACCTTTATGATGGTGGTATCTTGCTTCCTAATATCCATCGAAATCAGTAGAATAATACCCCTTTCCGAATACGAATAGTCACCATACAGCCTACAGCGAATAACAAACAGCTATGCCCTGTTGCAACGGAAGCCCGGTGGTTACGTGTCATGCTTGGGATGAGGCCAAGGTGAATGCGGCACCACGCAGCTTCTGATATCGACTGGTGTCATTCTTACGTCTCCCGCCTGTTTCACTTGGTATGAGATTTCTCAGGTTTCTTAGGTGACTCAGGTTTCTCAGGATGTTTAGAACCTGAGCAACCTGAGCGACCTATGTAACC
>DBLC01000003.1:12477-14780 GCA_002297935.1 Dialister sp. UBA734 | reverse complement strand
ATTGGGTTTATCTCCCCCGTCGGGGGAGAACACAAGAGGGGGATGCTCTAGCGGTATACTTCGCTATGAACATATCACGCGTACTCGGTGACATCCAACTTAGCGGTAAGATTCGCTAAGGCTCTGCGTTTACCGCTAGGAGCGGGCAGCACCGAGTGGGAAGAGAGAAACATAGTATTTCATTCCGCTAGAGCTGCCCCCTTTGGTAGGCAAGCCTACCACCTTCCCCCCCAAGGGGGGACTGAAATAGGTGTGAACTTATTTACAAGCCTACCACCTTTCCCCCAAAGGGGGCACTATATAAGGTGTAAACTTACTTACAACCCTTGACAAATCCGCCCAAATCGAGTATTCTATTTCACGTAGCAATTGTCGGGACGTAGCTCAGTTTGGTAGAGCGCTACCTTGGGGTGGTAGAGGTCGCATGTTCGAATCATGTCGTTCCGACCATTTTTATTTTACAACGTATTTACGATTTTCGATAAATCCGTATTTCGCTAGTATAACTAAACGAGCGAAAAATGATAGTGGTTATTGTAGCTAGGGATTAGGCCCTAGGGATAAGAATTATTTTTCCTATGGCCTAGCTACTAATCCCTAATCCCTGATTTTATTACAAAAGAGGTCTTATTTATGAACAGAGTCAAATCCGTGATGCTTCTGACACTGCTCAGCCTGATTCTGATGGCCATCGGCGGTGTCGTTGGCGGGCGGTCCGGAGCGACCACCATGCTCTTTATTTCCTTCGCCATCAACTTCTACACCTACTGGAACTGCGACAAAATGGCTCTTCGGGCTTACAACGCCCAGCCGCTTTCGGAGCAGCAGGTGCCAGAACTGTACGAATTGGTTCGCGGCCTGTGCCGCAATGCCCAGCTTCCTATGCCGAAGCTCTACGTGATTCCCACCGATGTGCCGAACGCCTTTGCGACCGGAAGAAATCCGGAACATGCTGCTGTGGCAGTCACTGAAGGCATCCTTTCCATGCTGGACCGGGATGAACTGGCAGGAGTGATTTCCCATGAGTTGTCACACGTGAAACATCGTGATACACTGATTATGACACTGGCCGCTTCCATCGCGACGGCTATTTCCTATATCGCAAACATCGCCCAGTGGGCCGCTATCTTTGGTACCGCCAGAGATGAAGATGGCAATCGGAGTAACCCCATTGCTCTTATCGTGACCATCGTCATTGCGCCACTGGCAGCATCGCTCATCCAGTTCGCCCTGTCTCGGTCCAGAGAATACATGGCCGATGCGTCCGGGGCAGAAATATCTGGCAAACCGTTGGCTCTGGCCAGCGCGCTGCAGAAACTGGACAACTACGCCCACAACAAAGTGATTCCCGATGCAAAACCAGCCACCAGTGGACTTTTCATCATCAATCCTCTGGCAGGCATAGGCGGCATGGCAAATTTGTTTTCTACGCATCCTTCTACGGAGGATCGTATTAAAAAGCTGCGCGAAATTGCAGCCAGAATGCATTCTTATTAAGGAGGCTATTTTAAATGGCAAACAACATCGAAAAAACTCTCGTACTCGTAAAGCCGGACGGCGTGAAGAAACACATCTGCGGCGAAGTCATTTCCCGTTTCGAAAGAAAAGGTCTCTCCATCCATGCTATCAAAATGATTAACGTACCGGTAGAACTGGCTGAAGAACACTACGCTGAACACAAAGGCAAAGGCTTCTTCAAAGCTCTGATCGACTTCATCACCTCCGGCCCAGTACTGGCTATGGTTATCGAAGGCGAAAACGCAGTAGCAGCAGTTCGTCAGATCAACGGTGCTACCAACCCGCTGGAAGCTGTTCCTGGCTCCATCCGCGGCGACTTCGCTACCTCCATCGACGAAAACGTAGTTCACGCTTCCGATGCTGTAGAAACCGCTCAGAGAGAAATTGGCCTCTGGTTCCCAGAACTGTCCAAATAATTGACTCTTTGGTCTTGAAAACCGTCAGATATCCATCTGGCGGTTTTTATATTGAGTGCGTAGTGAGGAGTGCGTAGTGCGTAGTGAAGGTAGCGGCGCACAATTCATAAAGCGCCACGAGTATATACACTCATCAAAAATTAATAAACATGAAAAGAACCCTATTTATTTCGCTTGCTGTTGTGTATAATATAGGTAGTGAAGTGGTATGTATAAAAGGCAATGATATTAAGTTAAGCGAAATATGTAATGATTCCTTTCGTGACGAAGTTTCTCAGGTTTCCCGAATGAGATGATAACGCTAGTGTTTATCGGCACATTCGAAGAACCTGAGCAGCCTCAGCAACTTGAGAAACCTGAGTAACCTTT
>DBLC01000003.1:11605-12404 GCA_002297935.1 Dialister sp. UBA734 | reverse complement strand
GCGCCCCTTCCACCACTACGCACTACGCACTCCTCACTACGCATTGATTTTCTGATTCATTTTGAACGAAACAGGAGGATTATCATGGCAAAAGTATATACACGTACAGGGGATAAAGGTAAAACCAGTCTCTACACCGGCGAACGGGTTTCCAAAGGAAGCCTTCGGGTAGAAACCTACGGCACCATCGACGAAGTGGACTCCGTGCTGGGCCAGTGCCGCGCCTTCGCATCCCATGATAAGGTGAAAGAAACCATTTATAAACTGCAGAAAGAACTGTGGCTCCTCATGGCTGATATTGCCAGCATTGGCAAAGAAGCAAACATTACTTCCGACCACGTGACCGAACTGGAACACATCATCGACGCTTACACCGAAGAACTGGCTCCTTTGGACCACTTCCTCGTACCAGGGGACACCCAGTCCTCCAGCTTCCTCGACGTAGCCCGCACCGTAGTTCGCCGGGCTGAACGAGACATGTGGAGACTCTCCGAAGAAGAAGACGTCCACGAAGTGGATATTCGCTACCTGAATCGTCTCTCCGACCTGTGCTTCACACTGGCTAGATACGAAGCAGAAGTGAAATAAAAGCAGTTAGAAGTGAGAAATGAAGGTAGGGGCGCACAATGCAAAAAGCGTCCCTGCTTTTTATTTTGGGGTGACTGGTGACTCGTGACTGGTGACTAGGTTGCCAGGTTTCTCGAATGTGCCGATTGACACTGGCGGTATCATATCTAGCGTCTTGGCTCCCCTGCCCTCGAGCTGCCGAAGGCAACAGCGCAAGCGAACTATATCGCTA
>DBLC01000003.1:0-11583 GCA_002297935.1 Dialister sp. UBA734 | reverse complement strand
TAGTGAGACGCCATTTCGAGCGAAGCGAAGATGGGAGGCACTAGCGGTATACTTCGCTATGAACATATCAAGCGAACTCGGTGATACCCGCTATGGTTACAGGTTCTTAGGGTTCTGAAGGTGCTAAGGGTTCTTAGGTTTCTCAAATGTGTCTCTGACCATAATCGTCATTTCGACCGACGGGATTTGTGCTGGTTGACGCAGCAGGGTAGTCCGGTACTATGTTGGACAAAAGTGGAGAAATCTCGCATCAGTAGCGGAATGAAACACCAAATGTACGACAATCTCATTCTTGCTATCCCGAGCGAAAGCGAGAAATATATCTTTTTAGCGAGAAAAGAGAAATATGACTCATTCCGATTGCTTCTCTAGCGTCTTATCTCCCCCGCCGGGGGAGAACACAAGAGGGGGAGGCACTAGCGGTATACTTCGCTATGAACATATCCAGCGTACTTAGTGCTACCCGCTCCTAGCGGCAAATGTACGACACAAGAAAAGAGCCCCTTCCTTAGGAAGGGGCAGGCCCGCTTGCGGGCCGGGGATAGGCCGACGAAGAAGAGCTCCCGACAAGCCGCTAGAGCAGAACGCCTAAATGAAGAGCGACACAAGAGGCATTTCGCTAGAGCGAGCTATCCCCTGGGACGTTTCGCTACGCTTACGTCCTGTCCCCTTCCAAAGGAAGGGGATCTTTAGGCGCTATAGGAAAAGAGAAAAGTGATGTTTACGATTATCATCCATATTTCCTCTGTTCCTTTACCTTATGAGTCAAATATCGCTAGTGGCTTATCCCCAGTGCCTAGCCACTCATCCCCAGCTACCAGTCACGAGTCACCAGTCACCAAGAAAAGAGGAGATATTCAAATCGTTGAATATCTCCTCTTTTCCGTTTATAATAAAGATTAACTCTAATCATATAAATCGGTGACTTGTGACTGGTGACTCGGGAAAATACAATCCCAGTTACCAGTCACCAAAAGGAGAATAACCATGGAATTACTCGCCCCGGCCGGTTCCCCGGCCCATTTGATAGCGGCTCTGGATGCCGGAGCTGACGCGGTGTACCTGGGAGGAAAACTCTTCAGTGCCCGCAAATTTGCCGGAAATTTTTCCGATGAAGAAATGACAGAAGCGGTACACACAGCCCACGTGAAAGGGGCCTGTGTGTACGTGACCCTAAACACCCTGATCGGCGACATGGAAATGAAAGATCTGGAAGGGTACCTTCGTTTCCTAGGCTCCATTCCCATCGACGGTCTATTGGTGCAGGACTTCGGCGTTGTAGAAATGGCAAGAAAAATCGCGCCTCACATTCCGCTCCATGCCAGCACCCAGATGACCGTGTCGAACTTAGACGGTGTGAAATTCCTGGGCGGTCGAGGATTCCAGCGGGTGGTGCTGTCCCGTGAATTGTCTTTGGACGAAATCCAAGCCATCACCAATGCCACCGACGTAGAAATCGAAGTGTTCGTTCACGGCGCTCTTTGTGTGTGCTACTCCGGTCAGTGCCTCATGAGCAGTTTCAGTGGGGGACGGAGCGGGAACCGCGGTTCCTGTGCCCAGCCTTGCCGCAAGCCCTATGAATTGGTGGACAGCGCTGGCCGTCCTATGAAACAAGACGCTGGGAAATACATCTTGAGCCTGAAAGATATGATGGGGTTCCCTCGTATCGCAGACCTTCTCCATGCCGGTGTGGCGTCCCTCAAAGTGGAAGGCCGTATGAAGAGTCCGGAGTACGTGTTCAATACCGTCTCGGCGTACCGCCAAGCCATCGATGCGGCAGAGAAGAAAATGACCATTGACACCGAGCCGTTGAAGCTCCACTTGGAAGAAGAATTCAATCGGGGCTACAGCACCCATTATTTAGATGACGCCGCCGGTCCATCTATGAAAACCGAATACGCTCCCGGTAATCACGGCGTCGATGCCGGGCAGGTGGGGACCATTTCCAAAGGGCAGTTTACCTTCCATGCTGACCACTTGAGAAAGCTCGCCGACGTGACTGGTATTTCCTATGAAACCGCCAAGAAAACCATCCAGTATGTCAGCAAAGACCAAGTATTTCCTATGAGAAATAAACAATTCAAAGTTCTGTGTGACGAACGGCCCTTAGCCCAGGGGCACGTGTACTGGAACGTTCAGCCGGCCAAGAAATCCCTCGCCATGAAGGACTTGGTAGGGAAGATTCCGCTTTCCTGCTGGATGACTGTCACCGCCGGAAAGCCCATGGCCTTAGCGGTGCGAGATGACCAGGGCCACCACGTAGAAGTGATCTCCGATTTCATCGCCGAAACCGCCCTGTCTCGGGTGACCGCAGAAAAGGACATCGAAACCCAGCTCTCTCGATTAGGAAATACCTGGTTCACCCTGGACAAGGCCATGATTCACAACGAAGGGTGCATGGTGCCCAAGAGCGTGTTGAATCACCTGCGCCAGGAAGCCATCGAACGATTAGAAACCCTGCGGGCCAAAGACCACGAAGCCACTATTCCCCGGCCCATGGGAGAACCCATGAAGCCGGTCGCCAAGGCACAGCTCTTTTCTCATGAGCCGCACATCACGGTCCGCACCGACTCGCTGGCCCAGTTAGAAGAAGCACTCCAAGCTGGGGTTCGTTCCTTTATTTTCGGGGGAGAATCGTTCCAGCATCGGCCTATCCCGCTGACCGACTATGAAAAAGCGGTGTCCCTCTGCCGAGACCACCAGGCAGAGATTGTATTTCCGACGCCCCGGGTGGTACGAGAAAAGAATAGTGAAAAGGCGAGAACCCTATTTCAAAAACAACTCACCTTACATCCCGATGGAGTCCTCATCGAATACGCCGGCGCCACCGAATGGCTGAAAGGCCTAGACCTGCCGGTCATTGCAGGCCCGTCTATGAATCTTTTCAACGGCCCCTCTATTTCCTGCATCGAAAAGCTGGGCCTCTCCGCTGCCTACGTGTCCCAAGAACTGACGCTCCCGCAGATACGAGATATGGTGAAAAAGGCGGCCATCCCGCTGGGAGCCTACGTGTATGGCCGCACGGAAATGATGATTTCTGAATACTGCGTCATCAATAGCCTCTTGGGCGGCGCTGACAAGAACCATTGTCCCGCCCCCTGCATGAAGCACAGTTACCAGCTGAAAGATGGGGAAGGACGGTTATTTCCTGTGAAGACCGACGAATGGTGCCACATGCACATCCAGAACTGCCATGTGCTGGACATGCGGCCCTATATGAAAGACCTTTTGAAAACCGGCCTCACCGCGTTCTGTCTGGACCTTCGGGGCCTGGAAGGACCGGTGGAACGACTCTGCCGTGACTATTGTGAAATCCTACGTGGCGAAAAACAGGCGCCCAAGCCTGCCGGAGAAGGTAACCAGACCGTGACCCGGGGCCACTTCTTTAAAGGAGTTTTGTAATGAAAGAAAATGTATTGGAAACCCTGGAATTTGACCAGATTCGCCTGAAATTGGCGGACATGGCACCGTCCACTTTATCCAAAGAACTGGCCCTGTCCCTGGTGCCTTCCAGTGTTCCTGAAATTGTAGAAAAGAAATTGGAAGAAACAGAAGAAGCCACCATCCTTCTGGAACGAGAAATCACCACGCCCCTGGGCGAAACCTATGACATTCGGGAAACCCTCCGGAAAGCCGGGAAAGACATGATTCTGACCGGCAAAGAATTCATGGACCTGGCGGCGTCCCTGGAAACCTACAAAAAGATGCACCACTACTTTGAAGGGGAGCGGCATCTGGTCTATCCTGCCCTGGAAGAATTGTCCAGTCTCATCATTTCCCAAGAACAGCTCATCGCTCGCATCGGCCAAGTCTTCGACGAACACGGCGAAATCAGCGACCGGGCGTCTCCGAAACTGTCTCGCATCCGTACCGAAAAAGAAATGATCAAGAACCGGATTCGCAAAACCTTCCAGCAAATCATCACCGACAAAGACCAGTCCGGCTATTTCCAGGACGCCATTGTGACCCAAAGAAATGGCCGCTACGTGGTGCCTGTCAAAGAAGAATACCGTTACAAATTCGACGGCATTGTTCACGACCGGTCCTCCACGGGGCAGACCCTTTTCATGGAACCTATGGTTTCCGTGCGTCTCAACAATGACCTGGCAGAACTTTCCGCCGCAGAGAAGCAGGAAATACAGGAAATCCTCCGAGGCCTCACGGAACAGGTGAAAAAGAGCAGCCAAGTCACCAAAGACAACTGCAAACTGGCTACGGAATTGGAATTCATCTTCGCCAGAGCGAAACTGGCCCTCTCCATGCAAGGGGTGAAAGCGGTCTATTCGCCCAAAGGCATTCTGGATTTACGGAACGCCCGGCACCCCTTGATTGACCCGAAGAAAGTGGTGCCTATTTCCTTAACCCTGGGCAAAGACTTCCAGATCCTCATCATCACCGGCTCCAACGCCGGCGGCAAAACCATTGCCATCAAAACCGCCGGCCTGCTGGCCCTGATGAACCAGTCGGGCCTCTTCATCCCGGCGTCCGAAGGGTCCACCTTGCCGCTCTATAGAAATATGTACGCCATCATCGGTGACGAACAGAGCATCCAGTACAACCTGTCCACCTTCTCCAGCTACATCACCCAGCTGGTATCGTTCCTGTCCTCCGTGGGACCCGACGACCTGGTACTGCTGGACGAACTGGGCTCCGGCACCGACCCGGTAGAAGGGGCTGCCTTGGCGCAATCCGTCACGGAATACCTGCAAATGCAAGGTACCCCAGCCATCATCACATCCCATTTCAGCGAAATGAAGAAACTGGCCTACGAAACTCGGGGCATCGAAAACGCCTTCGTCGAATTTGACGAAGTCACCCTGACCCCGACCTATCACCTCATCATCGGGGTGGCAGGAAATAGTAACGCTTTCTCTATCTGCAAACGTCTCGGCATGCCTGCCTTGGTTCTCTCCCGGGCGTCCCAGCTGAAAGAAGGTTCCCCGCTGCACAACATGGAAGAAGTCATGGCCCGACTGAACCAGCAGAGCCGCGAAGTGGCCCACGAAAAAGAAGCGGTTTTGGAAAATCTGAAGAAAGCAGAAGAACTGCGAAATGAACTGAAAACCGAAACCGATAACTTCTACAAGAAAAAAGACGCCATCTTGGAAAAAACCAGAGCCGAAGCCGAAAGCATCAAACGGGATCTCAGAAACCAGTCCGAAGCGATTATCAAAGACCTGAAGAAAAAAGCCTCGGACCTGGCCAAAGACGACCTGAACAACCACATCGCCGGCGTCCGCGGCAAAATCGACAAGATGAAACTGCCGGGCAAAGAAAATAGAAGAAACCCAGTTTCCAAAGAAGCCCTGAAAAAAGGACTTTACGTCTACATCGATACCCTGGACAGCGATGGGATCATCACCAAAGTAGCAGGAAATAAAATCACCGTCTCCTGCGGCCTCATGAACGTCACCGTCACCCCGGACCACTGCTTTGAAACCAAGCAACAGAAACCGAAACAAAAGAAATCCCCCGTGGCCCATTTCGTCTCCCACGCCACCTCCAGCGTCCGCACCGTCCATACCACAGTGAACGTGATCGGCAAAACCGTAGACGAAGCCATCCCAGAAGTGGACCGCTTCCTAAACGACTGCTTCCTCTCCGGCGTCTCTCCCGTCACTATCATCCACGGCAAAGGCACCGGCAAACTCCGGCAAGGCATTCACGAATACCTCCGTGGCCTGACCTATATCAAAGAATTCCACGAAGCCGACCCGAGAAATGGGGGAGCTGGAGCGACAGAAGTATTCTTTTAGCTTTAGTAGCTAGGGATTAGTAGCTAGGCCCTAGGGAATGGGAATTAAGTTTCTCAGGTTACTCAAGTCGCTCAGGTTCGTCGAATGTGCCAATTAACGCTAGCGGAATCATTCCTACCGTCTCGGCTCCCCTGCCCTCGAGCTGCCGAAGGCAGAGGGGGCAGCACAGGCGGTATGAAACACCAAATGTATGACAATCCACTTCTTGCTAACGTCTTGGCTCCCCTGTCGGGGNNAGCTGCCGAAGGCTGAGGGGGTAGCGCAAGCGGTATACTTCGCTATGAACATCGCAAGCGTACCCAGTGCTGCCCGCTCCTAGCGGTAAAAAACGCTAACTGTAGCAATACCCCTGTCATTTCGACCGATGGGATTTGTGCTGACTGACGCAGCAGGGTGGTTCAGTACTATGTTAGGCAGAAGTGGAGAAATCTCGCAGCAGTGGCGGGATGAAACACCAAATGTACGACAATCTGAATCTTGCTAACGTCTTGGCTCCCCTGCCCTCGAGCTGCCGAAGGCTGAGGTGTGCAAGCGAACTATATCGCTAGGAGCGAAGCGAAGATGGGCAGCGCAAGCGGTATACTTCACTATGAACACTGCAAGCGAACCCAGTGCTACCCGCTCCTAGCGGTATTATCGATATTTACCCCCTTCCTTAGGAAGGGGATCTTGGGGTATATTCGTTTCACTAGATGACATAGAAGAGTTGTATTTCCAAAAGGAGGCACCATGAAGAATCAAGTGATTTCCTTGCAAGATATTATGACGCTAGTCAAACCTTTAGCGGAAAAATATCATGTAAAAGAACTTTATTTATTTGGCTCCTATGCCAGAGGAGAAGCCGATGCAGCTAGTGATTTAGATTTCCTTGTTTTTGGAGGAGACGGTTTCAAATTGACTTACGTATTGGCACTGGGAGAAGAATTACGGGAAGTACTTCAGAAAAAAGTGGATGTATTTGAAATTCGAGAAGTCAATCCAGACAGTGAATTCTATAAAACGATTATGAAAGAAAAGGTGCTGGTGGCATAAAATATTCTGGCTGATAAATAATTGCATGGCTAAGATATCACAGGAGAAGTATGGGCTGTCCACAAATTTTCATAGACAAAATCAATAAAATACGGTATCATTATTTAGATGAAAGAAAGCGGTGATACATTGTTAGATAAAGCTTTACTTCAAGATTTTCTGAAAGACAGTCAGGTAGATGGACTTTTCATTCAGAAGGATGAGAATTGCCGGTATCTTTCTGGCTTTACTGGGTCTGACAGTTATCTCTTTTTGACGGCTGATACGTGCTATCTGTTGACAGACAGCCGGTATACAGAGCAGGCCAAAGAGGAAGCTGTCGGTTTTGAAGTCATCAATTATATTCCGAAGCTGGCTGAAACGGTAGGAAAGCTGGTAGCCAAGCACGGTGTGAAACGGCTGGGCATTGAGTCGGTCATGACGTACAAGATGTACCTTGGCTTCGATGAAGTGATGCCCGACGTGACTTTTGATTTCTGTGAAGTGGACAAACTTCGTCAAATCAAGAGTGAAGAGGAAATACAGCTGCTGAAGGAAGCGTGCCGTATTTCTGATGTGGGATTTGAGAAAACCATTCCCCATATCAAGGCCGGTGTGACCGAAGCCTACCTGCGTGCTGTACTGGAAAGTGCCATGCTGGAAGCTGGTTCGGAAGGAAAATCCTTTGATACCATCGTGGCCTCCGGGTGGCGTTCTGCGTACCCCCATGGCACAGCTACCGATAAGGTTGTCGAAGAGGGAGATCTCATCACCTTTGACTTCGGTGCCATTTATAAGGGATATCATTCCGATATCACCCGTACCGTAGCGGTGGGAGACATTACGGACCGGCAGCGGTTCATTTATGATTCCATTTTGGGATGTAACGAACATATCGAAGACTATATGAAAGCAGGAATGAAAGCCTGTGATGTAGATAAAGAAGCCAGAAATTTCTTGAAAGAGAGAGAACTGGATACTTATTTCACCCATGCCCTTGGTCATAGTGTGGGACTGGAAATTCATGAATCTCCAGTCTTGGCACCTAGAGATGCATCGATCCTGCAGGTCGGCATGACCGAGACGGTGGAGCCAGGGGTCTATATCCCCGGAGTTGGTGGAGTCCGTATCGAAGATACGGTTGTAATAGAAAAAGATGGTCTGTCCATCTTGACAAAATTCCCAAAGAAATTTTTAAGAGTGTAACAGGAGGAAAATGAAATGATTTCTAGTAATGATTTGCGCCCAGGTATTACCGTTGAATTGGACGGCCAGGTTTGGCAGTGTATCGAATTCCTGCACGTAAAACCAGGCAAAGGCGCAGCTTTTGTTCGTGCTAAACTGAAAAACCTGCAGAGTGGCTCTGTGGTAGAACGTAAATTCAACGCAGGCATTAAACTGCAGCCAGCTACTGTAGAACGTAAACCAATGCAGTACCTCTATGAAGCTGACGGTTCTTACTGCTTCATGGATACCGAAACCTATGAACAGATCATGCTGAACAAAGAACAGCTGGGCGACAAGATCAACTTCCTGAAAGAAGAAATGGAATGCAACGTGGTATTCTTCAACGGCACCATCATCGGCGTTGATATCCCGAATTCCGTAGAACTGAAAGTAGTACAGACCGAACCAGGCATCCGCGGCGATACAGCTACCGGCGGTTCCAAACCAGCTACCATGGAAACTGGCTATGTAGTAAACGTTCCGCTCTTCATTAACGAAGGAGAAATGCTCCGCATCGATACCCGTACCGGCGCTTACATTGAACGTGTAAAATAATATAACTGCGTCATGCGTGATGGGAAAGGGGTGCACTTCAAAGAGCACCCCTATCCTTTTTTAGTGACTGGTGACTAGGAAATTTTAGGGATAAGGGATTAGTGGCTAGGCCCTAGGGATTAGGAAATATGACGGTAGCGGTTTCATCGATTGTATCGCCCCCGTCGGGGGAGAATGAAAGAGGGGGTAGCGCAGGCGGTATACTTCGCCATGAACATCGCAAGCGTACTCGGTACTACCCGCTCCTAGCGGTAAGAAATGCTAACTATACGCAATCCGCTCTTTTGTCATTTCGACCGGTCGTATTTGTGCTTGATGACACAGAAGAAATGAAACACAATGTGTCGGAGAGTGGAGAAATCTCGCAGCACTAGCGATAAGGGCTTAACTGACGCAATACCTGAGCGGGCTGTTCAACAAGGAAATGCACCTCGTTAGAGGTGCCCCCTCTTGTGTTCTCCCCCAAAGGGGGAGATAAATCGATGACTCTGTTTTCGCTCATAGAGATGCACTGGCGGATTTATTCCTAGCGTCTTGGCTCCCCTGTCGGGGGGAGCTGCCGAAGGCTGAGGGGGCAGCGCAGGAGGTATACTTCGCTATGAACACCGCAAGCGTACCCGGTACTACCCACTCCTAGCAGTAAGAAATTCTAACTGACACATCCGTATTTCTTATTTCCTAAGGCCTAGCCCCCAATCCCTAGCTACAAAATACCAATATCCTTTTCATATCCAATGACGCACTAGCGATAGGGAGAAAAACTATGCAAACAGCAGAAGTAAAAAATGACTTGGGCACCATCCGCATCGCAGACCAGGTGGTGGCCATGATTGCCCGGGGGATTGCCCTTCGCACGCCTGGTGTGTATGCCATGGATGACCGTTTCTCTCATGGTATTTCTGCTGTCATCAGTGATGAAGATGCAGAAGGGGTGCGGGTGTCCATGAAAGACAGCGGGATCGTGATCGACCTCTATATCGCGGTGTCTCATGGGGACCGGGTACCGGCGATCGCATTGAAACTGCAGGAAGCGGTCAAAGAAGGGGTGGGCGATTCCACAGGCCTTCGGGTGAATGCAGTGAATGTCAATGTGGAACGGATTGTGTTTGATGGAGAAACCAGGAGATGAGCCCATTGCTGACAGAAGAGGAAGTGTATCAGAAAATTGAAGAAGCCCTTCTTGCGATGCCCGAGGTTTCCCATTTCACCCAGTATGGATTTCAGTACCTCATCCAAGGGCTTGGTCAGGCCTTTGGGTACAAAAAAGGCCATCGGGGGCTTCTGATTCGCAGTCGAAAAGATGGTAGCGTGAAAGTGGATGTATCGTTGGCCTTCCATGAGGGATGTCAGGTCAATGAAACGGCTCGGTATATCCAGATGGTGGTGAAAAATATTTTCGCTTCAGGCCGATCGGAACCCATCGGTGCCATCGATGTGACCATTACGGAAATAGTGAAATAATGGTGACTCGTGACTGGTGACTGGTGACTGGGAGTGCATTCCTAGTCACCAGTCACGAGTCACCAGTCACTTTCATAAGTAAGAGAGGCAAATATGAGTAGAAAACGCGCGAGAGAATATGCATTGCAGGTGCTGTATTCCCAGGAATTGAACCCGGAATCGGAACCTATTGACGCAGACCTTCTCAAATTGACCAATAAGGACAAAGAATTTGCAGATGCATTGATTGCAGCAGTGAAAAACCATGAAGACGTGGATGCGACCATTACCAGTCATCTGAAAAACTGGTCCCTGCAGCAGCTCAATGTGGTAGACAAAAACATCCTTCGTCTGGCCATTGCAGAATACAACTTCTTAGACGATAAGAGCGATAAAAAAGTCATCGTCAACGAAGCCGTAGAAATGGCAAAAACCTTCGGAGGGGAAAACTCCTACCGTTTTATTAACGGCCTTTTGGATAAAGCATTGCAATAGTGTTGTATTAGTGACTGGTAGACTGGTGACTCGTGACTGGGGGGTTCCTAGTCACCAGTTACCAACACAATTTTACGTTTATTCCAAAATTGCTTAAGAAGGAGTAACATAATGAGCCGGTTTCTTGGTATTGATACCAGCTGCTATACCACATCGGCAGCGGTGTATGATTCATCCAAGGGACTTTTGGGAGAAGAAAGAATCGTTCTGACAGTGAAAGAAGGAAATCGGGGATTGTCCCAGTCCAACATGGTGTTTCAACATGTGAAGAACCTTCCCGTGCTTCTTGAGAGACTTTCTCCTTTGCTGGAAGGACTGGAAGGCATCGGTGTTTCAGCATTTCCACGGAGGCGGGCAGATTCGTACATGCCCGCCTTTCTTGTTGGAAAAGGCATTGCAGAAAGTCTGTCATCTTCTCTTCATATTCCCTTGTATTTCTTCAGCCATCAGGAAAATCACGCCATGGCTGCCCTGTGGGACGCCCCGTCCTTGTGGGGACAGCCGTTCTACATGATGCACATGTCCGGTGGCACCCAGGATGTGCTGTCTTGCGAATGGCAGGAAGAGGGCATGGATATCAAAGAACTGCTGACATCCAAAGACATCACCGCCGGCCAATTCATTGATCGAGTCGGCGTGGCCCTGGGTCTTCCGTTTCCTTGTGGGAAATGGTTGGAACCTTTGGCAGAAAAAGGAAATGATTCCTACAAAATTCCTCGCTCTTCCGTGAAAGGAGCCTTCAGCTTCTCTGGACCAGAAACAAAAGTCCAGCGGGATATCCAGAGCGGGCAGTATCGGAAAGAAGACATCGCCAGAGGCGTTCTGGTCCATATTGGTCGGGCCTTAGAAAAAGAACTGACTTCGTATCCTTTCATCGAAGGCAGACCTTTCATCGCTGTAGGTGGCGTCATGGCCAATCGATATCTGCGCAGCAAAGTAGAAGAAATTTGTCACACCCTGCACCTTCATCCCTACTTTGCTGATCCACGATATAGCAGTGACAACGCTACGGGGAATGCGTTCGGGGCGTACATGAGAGCGGTGACTGGTGACTAGTGACTGGTGACTGGTAGCTAGTGGCTAGGCCTTAGGGATTAGG
>DBLC01000001.1:2703-19887 GCA_002297935.1 Dialister sp. UBA734 | reverse complement strand
TGAATGAAACAGGAGGAGAACGGTATTGGCGTCTGGCGATAACGGATCATAGTTGGGGATATAGTAGTCAGTAGCGGTCATTCTAAAACGAGAAGTCTCATTCAAAATGGTTATTTTAACATGGAACTTTTGGAAAATAACACAAAGATTCCTCCACTTCGGTCGGAATGACGAAAGTGGTAAGATCGCTACTGCTGGGAAAACAACGCTAGCAGGGAAAACGAGGATAACGGAGAAGGACGTAGAGATAACGGATGTTGCATAACCTATTAATACCCCTTTTTAACCTTGAGAAAAGCGGTTTAAATGCCTTAGTGCAGCTGCAGTAATCACAAAGTATAACCTTTTTAGTCCAGGTGATATCGCTATAGCAAGACGCCTACCCCATATTCCTCATACAGCATGTCATATCGCTAGTGCGAGCTATCCCCCTGCCCCCTTCCAGAGGAAGAGGGTAGACGCTAGTGCCTATACCGCTGGAAGCACTTATTTCTAATTCCTAGGGCCTAGTCCCTAGCTACCATTTTTTCGAATATTATTTAGATGATGGGGAAGTAGATACAGATTGGATTTATTCCAAAGACATACAAACCGTACTGGAATATTAAAACAGCACTTGCACATGGCAAGTGCTGTTTTTTGAAATGAAATTGTCATTACATTAAAAAGAAGCCGTTATCCCCCCCACCAAAATGGGCGAAGGTTATAACGACTCCTATTTATTTAAAGTATACAGATTTTTCCATAAAATACAAGATGAAATTTGAAATCTAACTTTTTCTGCAGAAAGGAAGAAAAGTATGATATAATAATACGATAATTGTCTGATTGTAAAATGTATCTATATGTATTATATAAAGGAATAAAGAGATGGATAAAAAATACTTTACCCTTACGTACGGTTGTCAAATGAATGAGAGTGATACGGAGCGTATCAATGGACAGCTGGAGGAATTGGGATATGAGCCGGCGGAGACGATGGATGAGGCGGATATTATTATCATGAATACCTGCAGCATTCGTCAGAACGCGGAAGAAAAGGTATATGGCAAGATTGGGGAAATCAAGAAGCTGAAGGAGAAGAATCCTCGCTTGCTCTTAGGTATCGCTGGTTGCATGGCACAGGAGAATAAGGGAAAGCTCATTGAGCGAATGCCTATTATTGATTTTGTGATTGGACCGTACCATATTCATGATTTGAAGGATATTATTTCCAATGAAAATGCCAAGGGCAGTCATGTGGTAAAAACAGAACGGAATCCACACAGTGTCAGTGATTACAGTGATTTGAAGGCAGTTCGTAAGTCTCATATTTTTGCTTGGATTCCGATTATGCAGGGGTGCAATAAATTTTGTACCTATTGCATTGTGCCGTATACTCGTGGCCGGGAATTGAGCCGCCCTGTAGAAGCGATTTGCAAGGAAATTCAGGAACTGGCCGATGAGGGATATAAGGAAGTCACTTTGCTGGGGCAGAATGTCAATTCCTATGGACTGGATTTCAGAAATGGTACGGATTTCGGTACTCTGATTCGGGCCATTGATAAAATTGACGGAATTGAACGGGTGCGGTATATGACATCCCATCCGAGAGATATGACTTTTGATATGGTGGATGCCATGGCGGCTTCGCCAAAGGTGGTTCGCCATATGCATCTTCCGGTACAGCATGGTTCTACGGAAATGCTGAAGGCCATGAATCGTGGGTATACCATTGAACGGTTCAAAGAATTGGTGGCCTATGTTCGTAAAAAGATGCCAGATATTGCATTGACCACAGATTTGATCACCGGATTCCCTGGGGAGACCGAAGAAATGCACCAGGAAACGGTGAAGCTGTTGAAAGAAATCCGTTTTGACTCTTGCTATACGTTCATCTATTCTCCTCGTAAAGGCACGCCGGCTGCACGAATGGAAAATCAGATTGATGATGAAACGAAACATCGCCGCCTGCAGGAACTGATGGATGTGGAAAATGAAATCAGTTTGGAACTGAACAAAGAAATGGAAGGAAAAACCTACACGGTCATTGTGGAAGGTCCATCCAAACAGGACGAATCCAACTGGTTTGGTCGCACATCGACTAACAAAATGATTCTTTTCCCTTATAAAGAAGGACTCAAAGTAGGCGACACCGTTGAGGCAAAAGTAGAAACAGCCCAGACCTGGGTGCTGAAGGGAACTTTGGTATAAAACGAAAGAGGCAGTAGCGAAGAAACGAAAAGAGGAAAGGGTTATATTTTCCTGTAATGCATATGCATCAGTAGCGTTTCATATGATAGAGAAACGGTTACAAAGGGGTATAAAGGGTTATTTGATTTGATAGAGAATAACCTGCCCGTAGGGCTAACCTTGTACATCTGCTTTCTTGTTGTGTGAGAGGAGCGAATGAGCCACAATAATAACCTTTTGCTTATCCGCTGCATTGCTATGTTTGCTATTCCATAAAAGAAAATAATACCCCTTTCCACAATCTTTTTAAATAATAAATGGGGAAGCCCATTTTATGTTATACGATATGAGGTGATTTCATGGCGAAGACGCCTTTGATGGATCAATATAAAAAGGTGAAGGAAAAATACCAGGATAGTCTGTTATTTTATCGGCTCGGGGACTTTTACGAGCTTTTTTATGATGATGCAGTGACGGCGTCTCACGAATTGGAGCTCACCTTGACGGGAAAGAACGCTGGTGCAGAGGGACGGGTCCCGATGTGCGGCGTTCCTTTTCATGCGGCAGAAATTTATATTTACCGGCTCATCCAAAAGGGCTATAAGGTGGCCATTTGCGAACAGCTGGAAGACCCGAAGAAAGCCAAAGGGCTAGTAAAGCGTGATGTGATTCGCGTGATTACCCCAGGAACCATTCTGTTTGAAAATGCCATTGCAGATAAATCAAACAACTACTTGATTTACATCAAAGAAGCGGACAAGGAAATCGATGCGGTGCTGGCTGACGTTTCCACCGGAGAATGCTGGTGGGGCGTATGGGATAAGAAGAAAGAACAGGATGATTTCTTTGATATGCTGTCAGTGTACAATCCGGCAGAAGCGATTTGTTCCATGTCTGATGAACTGTACGGAAAGCTTTCCAGTTTCTGCGCCGCTCGTATGGGGGCTTGCCTGATTTCTCGGCGCGATGAAACTGCAGAAGGAACCTTGCCCGCCGTGGCAGCTTCTTGTGAGAGCGAAGGGGTGAAGGAAGTTTTCTGCCTGCTGGCTTCGTATTTGCAGGAAGTGATGAAAACCGATGTGGCAGAGTTCCACTCGGCCCAGCCGATTCGAGAAGACCATACGCTGACCCTGTCGGAAGAATGTTTACGCAATCTGGAAATTACAAGAAATATGCGTGATGGCGGGCGGCGTGGCACCCTGTTGGAACTGTTGGATTATACCCATACGGCCATGGGGGCCCGGCTGCTGAAACGCTGGCTGGAGCGGCCTTTGACGGATGTGAATCGCATCATTCTACGGCAAGATGGCATCCAAGAGCTGACTGGCCATATGATGGAGCTGTCTCGCTTAGAAGATCTTTTGTCCTCGGTCTTTGATTTTGAACGTATTTTGAGCCGCATTGAGACCAATTCCACATCTCCGAAAGATTTATTGGCTCTGAAAGCCACTTTGAAGGTGATTCCAGCAGTGAAGGAACTTCTTTCTGGGGCTGGTTCTATGGTGTTAAAGAAACTGAATGGACAGCTGGGGCTCCATGGGCCTATTTTTGATTTGCTGGACCGCTCTATGAATGAAAATGGTACAGGAAATATCAAAGACGGGAAATACATCAAAGAAGGATTCTCTGCTGAACTGGATGAAGTACGTTCTCTTTCGGAAAATAGCCAAAAGTACATTGCGGACTTAGAAGAACGGGAAAAAGAAAAGACCGGTATCAAGTTGAAAATTGGATTTAACAATGTATTTGGCTATTATTTTGAAATTTCCAATGCCAATAAAATTCCTGTCCCGGCTTACTACGTCAGAAAGCAAACGTTGGTCAATGCAGAACGATACATCACGCCGGAACTGAAAGAATTTGAAACCAAAGCACTATCGGCAAAGGAAAAGACCGAAGAGCTGGAACTCAAAATTTACCAGGCCATCAAAGCAGAAATTCGTCCAGAAATTCCGGATATGCAGAAAACAGCCCGTGCATTGGCCCAGTTGGATTGTTTAGCCAGTCTCGCCAGAGCCGCTTTGAAGGACCGATACATTCGTCCGGTGATTGAGAACCAGAAGAATGGTCATATTTCTATCAAAGATGGTCGCCATCCTATGGTAGAACATGCACTGAAACGGGAAATGTTTGTACCCAATGATACGGAACTGAATCATCGGGACCAGGAAATTATGGTCATTACAGGTCCGAACATGGCAGGTAAATCCACGTATATGAGACAAGTGGCAGTGCTTACCATTATGGCCCAGGTAGGTTCATTTATTCCGGCTCGCAGTGCGGTATTCTCGCCGGTGGACCGGATATTCACACGAGTGGGTGCTACCGATGATATTTCCACTGGACAGAGTACCTTCATGGTGGAAATGCAGGAAGTGTCTCATATTTTGAGAAATGCTACGAAAAACAGTCTCATCATCTTGGATGAAATTGGTCGTGGCACCAGCACCTATGACGGCATGAGCATTGCCAAAGCGGTGGTGGAATATATCGATACGAAAATTCATGGCTTCACCCTTTTTGCGACCCACTATCATGAATTGGCCGATATGGCAGAAAACAGCCAGCGAATCAAAAATTACACCGTGTCCGTCAAGGAACGAGGAAAAGATATCACTTTCCTACGTCGCATCATTCCAGGGTGTGCTGATAGAAGTTACGGGATTCATGTGGCACGGTTGGCAGGGCTTCCTGAATCGTTGCTAAAACGGGCCGATGATATTCTGGCAGGTTTGGAAGAGGAAGATGGAAAGGCCAAGCCGGTCAAGAAAATCGCAGAAGAACCGTCTATGGGATTTGACCTTTTCACGTCACCTATCATTGATGAATTGGCGCAAATTGATGTGATGAGCAAAACCCCCATTGAAGCCATGGAAATTCTTTTCCGTCTATCTAAAGAAGCCAAGGAGGGACGATAATGGCATTGATTCATGTATTGGATGAAGTGACGGCCAACCAGATCGCAGCCGGCGAAGTGGTAGAGCGTCCAGTCAATGCAGTGAAGGAAATGGTGGAAAATGCAGTGGACGCTGCGGCCACCGATATTGAAGTGGAAATTGCTGATGGCGGGATGACGTACATCCGTGTCACCGACAATGGAAGCGGCATGTCTCCTGAAGATGCGAAATTGTCCATTGTCCGTCATGCCACCAGTAAAATTTCTACGGTAGAAAATATTTACCATATTGCTTCTTTGGGATTCCGCGGAGAAGCGTTGGCCAGTATTTCTTCTGTGTCTCGCACCGCCATCACCACCCGTCGCCCAGAAGATGAAGAAGGCACGGTGGTGGAAGTGGAAGGCGGCGAAGTGATGGAAGTAAAACCTATCGGCGCTCCATCAGGAACCACCATTGAAGTGCGGGATTTATTTTATAATGTGCCGGCCAGGAAGAAATTTCTGAAATCTGAACGGACAGAATCGAGTCGTATCAATGGGATGATGGGAAAATTGGCATTGGCCAATCCAGATATTGCTTTTCGACTCATCAATAATGGACGTACCGTCATTGAAACCCCTGGCAATGGTCGTTTGGTGGATGTGATTTCTGCGCTGTATGGGACCAAGACGGCTGGTGAAATGTTGGAAGTATCCGGTGAAGGGCAGGAAACCCTATTGACCGGTATGATTTCTAAACCGTCTCTTTTGAAGTCCAGTCGCCAATACCAGACGGTGATTATTAACCGCCGCGTGGTAGAAAGTGCAGTGGTGTCGAAAGCGGTAGACAATGCATACCATTCACTGCTTCCGAAAAACGGATATCCCCTCTTGGTGTTGTCTTTCCAGGTGCCACCGGAGAGCATCGATGTGAACGTACATCCGCAGAAGCGGGAAATTAAATTCTCTGACGAGCAATCCCTGTTCCGCTTGGTGTATCATGCGGTGCTGGAAACGTTGACTTCCCAGCAGGACAAGGCTGATGACATTGCGCGGGAAATGATTCGCGACCCATCCCATCAGATTCTACATGGAGGCGATTTGAATCCGGCTACGGTAAAAGTGGAAGATGCCTCTTCTTTGGGCCATGATATCGGATTGTGGGGAAAGAAGGAAGAACAGCCTGTTTCTTCCTGGGCAGAATCAACAGTACCGTACGGTAACAAAAAAGAATCTTCTTGGTCATCCAGTCAACCTTCTTCTGTTGCATCTCATGGAGAGGGGAACCATAGGGCACAGGGATCAAATTTCCAACCGGAAATGAAGCCCCAGGATGTACTTTCTAACGAGTCGGTCTTTCAGAATTATCAGCAAGAAGAAACGAAGAAAGAAGAAATCACCACGGACCCGCTGTTTACCGTAGAAAAACAGGAAGAGCCGATCATTCCATTGGGACAGGTATCGGATTGCTTCATTCTGTGCAAGCGGGGCATGGATTTATTTATCATCGACCAGCACGCTGCCCATGAACGAGTACGTTACGACCGATTGGCTGCACGAGCAGAAGGAATCCCGGTGCAGGAAATATTGGTGCCTTACTTGATTCATGCCGATCCGGAGGATGTGGTATTGCTGCTGGACCATCAAGATGAACTAGAACGTTTGGGAATCACCTTTGAACAGGCGGGACCTGATGTGATTCGTATCACCGGGGCACCGGAAGATTTTTCTGAAGTTGAAATGGAACGGGTCATCAAAGATATCTTAGTGGCCTTCCATGATCAGAACGTGCCATCGCCGGAAACGCTTCGTCATCGCATGATGGCCTATGCGGCGTGTCGAGGGGCCATCAAGCGAGGAGACCCACTGAATATCCGTCAGATGAAAGAATTGATTGTGGATTTGTTTCACACCACCCGTCCTTTCGTTTGTCCCCATGGCCGTCCCACCATCGTGAAATTTACACCGGAAGAATTGGGGAGGCTGTTTAAACGCCCATGATGACCGCTGTGACAACCATTCGAAATAGCACGGCCCCTATCATCGAAGAAGCCAAAGCCAGGGCCCAAGCACTGGGATTTCCTTATTTCCAAAGAGAAGACACTTTGGAAGAGATGGCTGCGCGGTATCAAGTGGATGGGTTTCTGATTTATGGCAAGCAGCTTCCCTATTATTGGAACGGCGGTGAAGAGTATCGGTTCCATATGGGAACTGCGGTGCTTAGGACATCTCAAATGGAGAAAGGAAATCAGGACCGATTGTGCCGGCTGCTTCCCACCGATGACTTTTGTTCTGTGCTGGATTGCACCTTTGGTCAGGCCGGCGATTCCAGTACCATGTCCTGGTACCTTTTGGGCCGCGGGCAGGTGACGGCTTTGGAAAAAAGTCCGATTCTTTATGAAATTGGACGGGCTGGCATTGCAGGCTATGTGGACAAAGATGAAAAGCTCACAAAGGCTGTGCGCCGTATTTCCTTATGGCATCAGGATTATAAAACATTTCTACAACAGGCAGCACCGAAAAGTTTTGATGTGATTTATTTTGATCCTATGTTTCATCATCCGGTTAAACGGGAAGTGAATGATATGGAAGGATTCCGGCGGGCCGCGTCCTATGATGGTTTAGCCGAAGAGGTGCTTCGCTTGGCTATGAAAGTAGCACGAAAGAAAATCATCGTCAAGGAAAGACCCTTTTCACCACTGTTCCGGAATGGATTATTTACAGAAGTGCACGGAAAAAAGGGACAAACCACCGCCTATGGAGTGATTAATCTATGAAAAAAGAAAAACTCATCACCATATTGGGGCCCACTGCCTCGGGGAAAACCGCTTTGGGTATTTATCTGGCTAAGAAATTGGGCTCTTCCATTATTTCTGGAGACGCGTTTCAAGTGTATAAACACATGGATATCGGCACTGCCAAAGTGACCAAAGAAGAAGCTGATGGGGTGCCTCATTACCTGGTAGACTGTTTGGAACCGACAGAATTTTACTCCGCTGCGGATTTCCAGGAGCAGGCGAAACGAATCATTCATGAAGAAAATGAAGCCGGCCGGGTGCCCATCGTGGTAGGCGGTACGGGGTTGTATATCCAGTCCCTTTTGGAAGGGTACACTTTTCTTCCTAAAGTAGAAGGAAGAAGCAAATGGTATACGCTCTTCCAAAAAGAAGGGAAAGACGCTTTAATGGCTGCTCTTCGTGAAAAAGGAGAAACAGACATCCCGGTGGACCCGCAGCGAATGGTCCGGAAATTGGAACTCTTAGATGCAGGGGTTGAAGAAAATCAGCCGAAAAAATCACAATCTCTCGTCTATGACGGTCCTGTTTTAGGAATTGCTATGGACAGAGCGGTATTATATGATAAAATAAATAAGCGGGTCCACCAAATGATTGAAGCAGGACTCTTAGAGGAAGTCAGGTCACTTTTAGAGGCAGGCGTTCCGGAAACATCACAGGCACTGAAAGGAATCGGTTACAAAGAGATGATTCCGGTGCTGAAAGGCGAGTATTCCCTAGAGGAAGGGGAAGCACTGATTCAGAAGAACACACGCCACTTTGCAAAAAGACAATTGACCTGGTATAGACGAATGCCATATATTCACTGGGTGGAAAAATCACCATCAGAAGAAGACATATGGTACAGGGAAATAGAGGCCTATGTCATTTCAATATTAGAGGAGAAAAACGATGGAAGGTAAAATGAATCTGCAGGACACATTTTTGAACGAAGCTAGAAAAGAAAACGCCCCGGTGAGCATTTTCTTGATGAATGGTGTCCAGCTCAAAGGAAAAGTGAAATCCTTTGACAGCTTCACCGTACTTTTAGTCAGCGAGAATCGTTCCCAGCTGATTTACAAACATGCCATATCTACAATTCAAAGGATCTGATGTACACAAATGAATAAACAACTTGAACAGGTACAGAAAGAGGCGCTCGCTCTTTGTGCGCCTGTTTTTCATGAAATGGAAGAGATTTCTCTCTTCAACACACAAAAAGTATTAGAAGCTTTTCGGAAACACCATCTGGGAGCTTACCATTTTGCTGCTTCCAATGGGTACGGCTATGGCGATCTAGGAAGAGAAAAATTAGAAGAAATTTGGTGTGATATTTTCCACTGCGAAGCCGCACTGGTTCGTCCCCAGTTCGTTTCTGGTACCCATGCACTGGCTACAGTGCTTTTGGCACTGCTCCAGCCAGGGGACACTTTGGTTTCTGCGGTCGGTGCACCTTATGACACCATGCAGAGCGTCATTGGCATCACTGGCGATGCACCAGGCAATCTGAAATCCAAAGGGGTTCACTACAAAGAAGTGCCTTTGAAAGGAAATACCTACGACTTGGATGCCATTGCAAATGCCGTAGATGAACATACCAAAGTGGTGGAAATCCAGCGTTCTTGCGGATACATGCTTCGGGATTCCCTTTTCCCTGAAGATATCAAAAAAATCATTGACGTGGTGAAAGCCAAGAATCCGAAAGCCATCTGTTTCGTGGATAACTGCTATGGCGAATTTACCTGCCGCCAGGAACCGATTGAACTAGGGGCAGATATCACCGCTGGTTCTCTGATTAAAAATGCCGGCGGCGGACTGGCGCCGACGGGGGCTTACATCTGCGGTAGAAAAGACTTGGTAGAACTGTGTGCCCATGTATGGACCGCACCAGGACTGGGAGCAGAAATGGGTTCCTATGCGGCGTCGTATCGTCCCTTCTTCGAAGGTCTTTTCTTGGCACCTCATATGACTCGTCAGGCCATGATGAGCGCGGAATTCTGCGCTGCTGTGTTTACCCTCTTGGGGTTTGTAGCCAAACCCGCACCAGGCCATCTTCGTACCGACCTGATTACGGCGGTTACTTTGAATTCGGAAGAAAATATGTGTCGCTTTGCGGAAGCTGTCCAGAGCTGGTCTCCGGTTGATTCTGATGCCACTCCGGTGCCAGCACCCCTGCCGGGCTACGTAGACCCGATCATCATGGCAGCTGGGACCTTCGTACAGGGCTCTACCATCGAAATGTCGGCCGACGGTCCGGTACGTCCTCCGTACATCATGTATTTCCAGGGCGGACTCACCTTTGAACACGCCGTGCTGGCTGTGATGGGGGCCGCAGAAAAGATTTTGGAAGCGAAGATGTAATACATAGTGCGTAATGCGTAGTGGTAGAAGGGGCGCACCACTTATCAAGCGCCCCATGTCCCTTTTGTATAATGGATGCAGTAAGCAGTTGGCAGTATCTTTATTGCTTACTGCAAACTGTCTACTGCCAACTAGCTACTATTATGATCGATCAAATGAAAGGAGGCCATCTATGGCCCAGGACTCATTTATGGCCCAAGATTCTTTGGCTTTGATGAGGCACAGCAATCCGTCGTGGAAGCTACTTGCTTCTGATGATGCGGCCTTCTGCTGTGCCTTTTTTTATAAGGAATTTTTAGAAGCCAATGTACGAAATCTCAGTGAAGCCCGGCTATTGCAGGACATGCGGCCATTTCTTCTTGAGAAGCACACCCTCTTAGGCGAAGAGGTGGCAGAAGAATCGCTGGAAGCAGAAGCGAAGATGTATCTCCGACGATGGGCTGATGAGGAGCATCGATGGCTTCGGCGATTTTATAGAAATCGCACCACCTGTTATGATTTGACCACTGCGGGGCAGCGGGCTGTGGAATGGCTCGAAAATCTGAAGAGCCGTAGTTTCATTGGTACGGAATCTAGACTTCACACCTTCTTTAATATTCTCCACGAAATTGAACACAAGGCCAATCCGGATAAAAAAGCACGGCTGGAGTATTTGAGAAAGCAGCGGGCCGAAATCGATGCAAAAATCAAAGCCCTTCGCAATGGCGGCGAAGTGGAAGTGCTCGATGAAGTGCAGATTAAGGAACGATTCCAAGAAGCCTTGGATATTGCCAATGGGATTTTATCAGATTTCCGTGAAGTGAAAGATAAATTTCAAGCCATTTATAATGAGTTCCGTGATGAAGTGAATGAATGGGAGCAAGGCAAAGGGGCTTTGCTCGAGCAGTTTATAGAAGACCGGGAAGTGATTGAAGAATCAGAACAGGGGAAAAGTTTCGCTGCCTTTTTTGATTACCTTATGGCCTCTTCCCAACAGCAGGATTTTGATGACACCATGAGAAAAATTTTGTCATTGAAAGCCCTGTCACAAGAGATGAATCGATACAATGCGCTCCATATCAAACGGGCCTGGGTGGATGGAGCTGAAGATGTACAGCAGACCATTGCGAAATTGTCAGAACAGATCAGCTGGTACGTCAATGAAAACAATTTACAGGAAAAGAAGAATATTTATTTCCAAGTAAAGGAAATACAGAAAAAGGCACTTCTTATGAAGGGTCATGAACCGAAAAAAGATAAAGAATTTATGTGGATTTCCGAGGCAGCACCGACCATTACTTTGCCGATGGAACGACCGCTCAAGATGCCTCCGGTTAAAATGGAACTGGAGACGGAAACTTTGGAAATGGGACAACACCATGGTAGCTTGGATGCTATTTTCAACCAAGTCTATGTGGACAAAATCGCTTTGAAATCTCATATTGAAGAATTGTTGGAAACCAGAAAGAAAGTCACTTTGAAGGAAGTACTGGATGTATTTCCTTTGGAAAAGGGGCTGTTTGAATTATTGGCTTACATGGAAATTGCCAAAAGTGAACCGAGCCATTTCACACCTGCCAAGGAAACCATTTCCTTTGTGGGCATCGATGGACTGAATCGCTATGTCACCATGGATCGAATTATTTTTGAAAAGAGGGATCGCTGATGGAAAAAGGGGATATCTTATTTTCTACCGCTCTGATTCAATTGTTGCAGGGCGTGGTGGTGAAGGGAAGCCATCCGGAAATTTGGAATACATTGACCACCCAGCGGTATCGCATTGGTGAATATATGGAAAAAATAGGCCTCTCTTTGGAAATCGATACCGAAGGGGGCTATGCGTTTTTGAAGCAGCAGGATAGCGAGGAACTGCCTCACTTGGTGAGAAAGCAGCCTTTGACCTTCAAGATGAGTTTATTCTTGGCACTTCTTCGTAATGAAATCAACGAATTTGACGGGGCCAATGGGGATAGCATGTTGGTGGTGAAGGAAGAGGAAATGGTGCAGAAGATGAAGCCCTATTTCCCAGAAACCTCTGATGAAGTGAAATTCATCAATTCCATTAAAACTTGCTTTTCCAAAGCCATGGACATGAAAATCGTTATGCCTGTGAAGGACAATGAACTGGCTTTTGAAGTGCAACCTATTTTGCGTCGTTTCGTCGATGCGGAATGGCTCAGCGAATTCAATAAAGAGCTACAGCGATATGTAGAAGAAAATGGTTTGCAGGTAGAAGAAAAGGAGGAAACGGCCCATGAATCTATTTGATTCCGATGACAATAGTGGCGTAGGTCCTGGTTTTCGCATGCGCCGTCTGGAAGTGTACAACTGGGGTACCTTCGATGGGGCCGTGTGGAATTTTGAGCTAGGCGGTCATACATCTCTTCTGACTGGGGAAATCGGTTCTGGGAAATCCACCTTGGTAGATGCCATTCTCACCCTTTTGATTCCGCAGCCGAAAATCAATTACAACAAAGCAGCCGATGCGGGAAGCAAAGAACGTTCTCTTAATTCTTATGTCCGTGGGTACTATGCGAAGCGGAGCAATGAATCAGGGGAAGAAGAGCCAGTGGCTCTTCGAGATAAAAATAAATATTCCGTCATTCTGGCGGTCTTTTGTGATGCCGAAACGAACAGCTTTGTGACTTTGGCGCAGGTGTTTTATTTCACTCCTGGTAGTGACAAACCAACTCGTTTCTTTGTGGTGGCTGAAAAAGCACTGTCTATCAAGCAGGATTTTGGTGGCTTTGGAAATAACATCACGGACTTGAAAAAGCGATTGAAACGAATCCCCTATGTGGAATTGTTCAATGACTATACATCCTATGCGGTACGGTTTAAATCTTTGTTTGGCATCGAACAGGAAAATGCATTGGACCTGTTCCAGCAGACTGTTTCCATGAAAAAAGTGAATGGTATCACCGATTTCGTTCGGAAAAATATGCTTGGCGATGTGGATATGGGGGAAATGAATGATAATATCCAGCGGCTTCTCACTCGTTTCCATGATTTGAAAAATATCCATGATGCGATTCTGCGGGACCGGGAGAAAATGGAACTCTTGGAACCGATTGCCAAAGCATCCGATGTGTATGACCAGTGTCTCAAAGAAGAGGCGGAGCTGTCGCTCATGGCCGATGGGGTAGCACCTTATTTGGCTCGGGAAGAAATTAAAATTCTGACCGAAGAATTGGCGAAGTGTGAAAAGGAACGGAAAGACATCGAGACCCGTCTCACTGCCATGCAGCAGGAGTCGGAACATATTTCCGAAGAAATCGACAATAAGAAAAAGGAAAGCTGGGAAAAAGGGGGCAGCCAGCTCGATGCAGCACGGAAAGATTTGAAGCTCTATGAAAAGGATTTACAAATCGTATTATCCAAAGTGGAAACCTACAAATCCTATGCCTCGCAGTTGCAGTTGTCCTTGCCACGTAACCTGGATGCCTTTATGAAACAGCGGAAAACACTGGAAGATATGGTGAATCAGTTCCGGGAAGATTTCGATGACTTGGACCAGAAAAAATTTGAAGCCGATAGTCGGGAACGTGACTTGGTATCCCAGATTTCTAATGACCGGTCTGAATTGGAATCTTTGAAGAAACGAGATTCCAACATTCCGGAACAGTTTATTTCTATCCGCAAGAAATTGTGCCAGGATTTGGTGGTGCCTGAAGGGGATATGCCTTTTGCGGGAGAAATCATGGAAGTCAAATCCAGTGAACAGAAATGGGAAGGGGCACTGGAACGATTGCTTTCGGAATTTGGTGTATCCATGTTGGTGCCTGAAGCTTTGTACGACAAAGTGATTCAATGGATGGAAAGCCATTTCTTAGGACGCCGCATGGTGTACTATAGGGTTGATGAATACACTCGGCCGGTGGATATGACGGAATTGTCTCCCCAGGCAGCGGCACGAAAAATGAATATCAAGAAAGATTCGCCCTATGCCAGCTGGCTGGCAGCAGAACTGTACCATCGCTTTGATCATATTTGTGCAGAAACCACGAAGGATTTCAAAAAGGCTGCCTTTGCTCTTTCTCTGGGTGGGCAGATTAAGACCGGTGGTCGGCGCCATCAAAAAGATGATCGTCGTCGCATTGATGACCGTCGCTTCTATGTGCTGGGCTTTTCCAATAAAGAAAAAATTGCGCTGATTCGGAAAGAATTGGAACAACTGGAAGCAGAGAAAGTGAAAGTGGCTGCTCAAATTGCAGAGTACAAAGAAAAACGAGACCTTTTGATTCGTCATCAGAATGCGGCAGAATCGCTCCTTCGGATGGACCAGTTCAAAGACATCGACCAGCTCTCCTTTATGGAACGAGTGGATCGGCAGAAGAAACGAATCAAAGAGTTGATGAATAATTCACAGGTCCTGGCTCGTTTGGAACGAGAAATTGCGCAGCTCACTAAAACATGGAAGGCCATGCAGAACGATATCAATGATTGCCGCAGTGCCCTGGGCAATGTGAAGGCTCGGGTGGAAATGTACCAAGAAAAACAGAAAGATGACCAGAAGATATTGGCTGCCGCACCAGAGCATGTAGCACGGGAAGGCTTTGCCCTCTTGGAAGCCCATCGAGAGGATATTATTCACAAAGGATTCTTTACCTTGAAATCCATGCAGGAAAAGAATGGCATGTATACCCGCTGGATCAATGACCAGAAGGAAGCATGTAGCCATCGAAAAGACGAACAGGGGGCCATCATGACCTCTGGCATGTCGAAATACATGCAATACCTGATGGTGCACAATGAAGGGGATCCGAACCTGACCAATGAACTCAATCGGGCCAACCGCAATGAATATAAGGAACTTCACCGACGTATCAAAGAAGACGACCTGCCGAAGCTGCTTCCGAAATTCAAGAAACGGCTCCGGGAAAATACCATCCAGGATATGGCGATTTTTCAGTCCAAACTGTTGGGCAATCGGGACGTTATCAAAGAACGAATCGAAGAAATCAATCAGTCTCTCTATGACATCGATTACAACAAAGGTCACTATATTGAAATCGAGTGCGTAGAGACCCTGAACAATGAAATTCGTCATTTCCGTCAGCAGCTGAAAGCCTGCACCGACAGTTCTATTTCTGGCAGCGATGACAATTATAACGAAGAAAAATTCCTGGAAATTGAAAAGATACTGGACAGGTTCAGCGCCAGCCGCCCTGGTCATGCCGAAGAAGACCGCCGTTGGACCCAGATGGTGACCGATGTGAGAAACTGGTTCACCTTTGCAGTGTCTGAACGGGTGCGGCAGGAAGATGGCAGTCAGGGACCAGAATTTGAACATTATACCGATTCTTCCGGGAAATCCGGCGGGCAGAAAGAAAAATTAGCCTATACCATTTTGGCAGCCAGCTTCGTGTACAGCTTTGGTATTGCAGGTGGCGGCCGGCTCCCAACCTTCCGCTTTACTGCCATTGATGAAGCATTCTTGAAGAGCTCCGATGAATCGGCTCGGTTTGGGTTGGAGCTGTTCCGCAAAATGGGATTGCAGCTACTGGTGGTGACGCCATTGGCTAAGATTCCTACCATCGAACCGTTTATTTCCCACTTGGGCTTTGTGAGCCAAAATGATAAACGACAGTCGGAACTGCGAAACATGACCATCGGCGAATACCGAAAGGAATTCAAAGAACATGAAAAGAAAACTTCTTGAGGATGAGCTGAAAGAAAAACTGTCCAAAGGGGAATCCAGCGGGAAACTGTATCGAGCTTTGCTTGAACCTGGAGAGGGCCCCTATTTCAAAATGGTGCTGAAACTTCCGAAAGATATCGAACAGTCCTGGAAGGATATCCTCTCTTGGTCTGATTTTTGGCGGCAGCCAAAAAAAGATCGACAGGGCCATCCGCTGTGGCGTATCGAAGAAAAAGGAAAAACGATTCCTGGATTTGGGAAACAGACCTTACCTGTCCGGCTTTTTGTGGATACACCGAGAGAGGCATTTCAGCTCTTAGGTCTTACAGAAAAGCAGCATCGCTTTGAAAAACTGTGGAAAGAAACAGAAGAGAAAGAGCCAGCCCTTTTGCCATGGGTTCTGAAATATTTCAATCGTATCGATGAAGAAGGATTTTATCCGCTGTATTTCCCTATTGCCACCTTTATGAAACATAAGGCACTTAAGACAGAAGGATACCTTAGAGAATGGTCGATTCCTGGTGTGGATACAAAATTTTTGGAAACGCACCAGTTTCTGACCAAAAGTCTGTGGAATGCTTTATTTTCGGAGAATCAAGTGGGGAGCCTTCCCGAGCTTTTAGAAAAACTTTTCGTGGAAAATCTGCCGGTGCCAAGGATTTGTGTTCGCAGCCTGGATGAAACCCAGACTTTTTGTGGTGTGTCCAAACTCTTCCTGTCCCAAGATGAAATTGCTCATTTCCAACCGGCTCAGCATCGGATTTTTATTACGGAGAATAAAGTTAACGGGTACACGTTTCCTATGGTAAAAGATAGCCTCATTTTGTTTGGTATGGGCTATGGTGTTTTGGAATTGGCAGAAGCGGCAACCTGGTTAGCCGATAAGGAGATTTATTATTGGGGCGATTTGGACCACGATGGATTCAATATTCTGAGCAATCTTCGAAAAGTGCTGCCAGAAATGCAGATTCATTCTTTCTTGATGGATAAAGAAACACTTCTGGCCTATGTGGATCCCAAAGTGAAAGATACAGGAAATACCAACACCATTCCGGACCATTTGACGGTCAGTGAAAAAATGGCTTGGAAACTAATTCACGACAACGGTTGGCGACTGGAACAAGAACGAATTCCTCATGAAGAAGTGGAATGGGCTGTGGAGAGCTTGCTGGAAGAAAAATAGTAAGGAAAGGTTACTAAGGTTACGCAGGGTTCTCAGGTTCTTCGAACGTGCAGATATAAGTTAGTGGATGGTCATTAATTCATACAACTTGTATTTATCGAAAAATATTGCACAAACGCACGAATCAATCATGCACAGATTTACACAAGTTTTGCAAATATCCTTGCATCGATTTTGTTTTTTATAAAAATGGGTATTG
>DBLC01000001.1:1954-2672 GCA_002297935.1 Dialister sp. UBA734 | reverse complement strand
CCCTTCCACCACTACGCACTACACACTTTTCTTGAAAAAGTGAATAAATGACCAGCCACTAAGTTAGAGATATTATATGCAAATAATAAATCCGTAGGACATGATTCCATTATGGAGAAATGTCCTACGGATTTATTATTGGTACGTGCTGTTTTCTGTGGAAGATTTTTGCAATTTATATTGATAAAAATAGAACTGTATGGTAATATATAAATATAGAGGAAAATCGATTAAGCGAACTGCTTATGATTGGTGGGGCATCGGAGACAATCAGTGTTTCTCTAATCACTCATCAATTACGTATTCTGCCAAAGGCAGAGAAAGGAGAACATTATGACACTTTCTATCTATCATTGCCCCTCTTGCGATTCTTTCTTTTTCAAAACAGGGGAAGGAGTACCGATTTCTTGCTGCGGCAAAGAGTTGAAACCGCTGGTAGCAGGCACCACTGATGGAGCACGAGAAAAACATGTACCGGTGGTGAGCCATGAGGGGGATTTCCTTCATGTACAAGTGGGAGATGTACTGCATCCTATGATGGAAGCTCATTATATTCAGTGGATCGCTTTGGTCACAGATGATGGCTTCCAGGTTCGTTACCTGAAACCAGGAGAAGAACCGAAAGCTACGTTTGCTGACGTGCCTCATGGCGTGGTGTATGAATATTGCAATCTCCACGGACTTTGGGCATGTGAATTTTAAGGAAACGCTGATTTAA
>DBLC01000001.1:0-1846 GCA_002297935.1 Dialister sp. UBA734 | reverse complement strand
GAATAAAAATTCAAGAATAATTCCAAACCATGATTAAATCAGTGTTTCCTTAATATCTATTTTTAAGTTATAAAAAATATTGACAACGTTCCCGTCCAGGAGTACACTGAAACCAATCACATAAAAGCGTGCAATGAAGCCCATTTTTCTTAGGAAAAGTGGGCTTTTGCGTTATGGTGGATACGGATAACCGTACTTGCAGTTATAAGTACATTCGTGGAACCTGAGAATCCTAAGGTCATTGAGATATCAGTGTTTCCCTAGGGCTTAGCTATGAATCCCTGTTTTCCTCCCTGACGCATATGGCACGGTATAGCATGTGCTCAGTGACTGGGGGGATTTGTATGAGTACAGCGGATGGTTTTGGAAAGAAATATGGCTTGCTGTTGGCTCTATTGGCCATGGCGGCGGTGTACCTACTACCTACACCGGCTGATTTACCGACCGAAGGACATCGACTGATTGGGATTCTGGTCTTTGCGGTCATTGTGTGGATGACCGAAGGGGTGTCTTATCCGGTCAGTGCGTTTGTGATTGTGACATTTATGTCATTTGCTTTAGGACTAGCGCCCAATCCAGCGAAACCGGGAGCCATCATTGGGACCGCCAATGCACTGAAAATGGCACTATCTGGTTTTTCCAGCAGTGCTTGGGCACTGGTGGCAGGGGCCATGTTCTTATCAGCCGCTATGATGATCACCGGATTGGATAAACGAATCGCACTGGTGGTTATGTCCCACATCGGGGTGAAGTCCAATCGCTTGGTGATTGGGGTCATTTTCGTAGGATTCCTTTTGAGTTTCTTTGTACCATCCACGACCGCTCGTGTATCTTGCATGGTACCGATTGTGATTGGTATTATTCGTGCCTTTGGTCTCAAAATGGGGAGTACCTTTGCGGGGGTTCTCATGATGGCTGTGGCACAGGCCGATAGCTTGTGGAATATTGGTATCAAAACAGCAGCAGCGCAGAACATGGTAGCCATTGGGTTCATTCAGCAGGTATTAGGAGAAGATATCAGCTGGCTTGAGTGGTTTATTGCTGCAGCTCCCTATGCAGCAATTATGTCAGTGATTCTCTATTTCTTGCTTCTCCATGTAATGCCACCGGAAATCAAAGAAATGCCAGGCGGGAAAGAAGCTTTGGATAAGATGCTTCATGAAATGGGACCTATCAGTGTACCAGAGAAAAAGTTACTTTTTATTTCCATTCTTCTTTTGTGCTTCTGGGTGACAGAAAAGAAATTGCATCCCTTTGATACCACTACAGTGACCATTGCAGGCATTATGCTGATGATGCTGCCTCGCATTGGTTTCATGACCTGGAAAGAAGCGGTGCCTCATATCAATTGGGGGACTGTGGCTCTCTTTGGTGTCGGTATCAGTTTGGGCAGTGCGCTTTTGAAATCTGGCGCTGCTATCTGGCTAGCCAATCATTTCGTAGCTCTCTTTGGGATGGAAACCATGTCTCCTCTGATGATCATTGCGGTACTGGCTTTCTTCCTCACTGTGATTCATCTAGGCTTTGCCAGCGCTACCGGATTGGCAGCTGCTATGATTCCGATCGTCATTGCGGTGCTGGAAAGTGTGAAAACCCCTGGTATCAACGTGTTGGGCATGACTATGATTCTGCAGTATACCATTTGCTTTGGCTATATCCTTCCGGTCAATGCGCCGCAGAATATGATCGCCTATAGTACAGGGTATATCACATCCAAAGATTTCTTGAAAACTGGCATTCCTTTTACCATCCTAGCCTATGCCATGATTCTCGTCTTCTCGGCGACCTATTGGAACTGGTTGGGGTATGTTGGGTGACTGGTAGCTAGTGACTGGTGACTAGTGAC
>DBLC01000155.1:5462-5654 GCA_002297935.1 Dialister sp. UBA734 | reverse complement strand
CCTTATGACAGCGGACTGAAAGACAGAAGTCGCAAGCCATAAGCGGTGTCCCAGAACCCCCATTGCCTTGCTATGATAAAATAATAATAGAAAAATAAAAACCGGCAGATCGGGAAACCAAAACACCCATCTCGCCGGCTTTTGGACTTTTATGCTATATGGTTAGAATGAGTGACTGGTAGACTAGTGACT
>DBLC01000155.1:0-5446 GCA_002297935.1 Dialister sp. UBA734 | reverse complement strand
CACCAGTCACCAGTCACTAGCTACCATTTATATAACTAGCTACCATTTATATAAAAGGAGAAAAATATGCCGTTAGTTTACTGCGTAGAAGACGATGAAAGCATTCGTGAACTGGTCATGTATGCCTTGAAAGGGCAGGGATACAAAGTAGAAGGCTTTGGGGAATCGGGGCCTTTTTATGACGCACTGAAGAAAAATATTCCTGACATGGTGCTGCTGGACATTATGATTCCTGGGGAAGATGGGCTCACCATTTTGAAAAAAATCCGTGGCACCAGCAATCTGCAGAATATCCCGGTGATCATGATGACCGCCAAGACCAGCGAATTTGATATTGTAAAAGGCTTAGACTACGGAGCCGACGACTATGTGACCAAGCCCTTTGGCATCATGGAGCTGCTGTCCCGGATTCGCTCGGTGCTGCGCCGCACGAAGAAGCAGGAAGAACCGAATAAAAAGATGCTCACCTTTGAAGGCATTGAAGTGGACCAGGAACAGCACACCGTCATGGCTGGCGGCAAAGAAATCCAGCTTACGTTAAAAGAATTTGACTTATTGTGCTATTTAATATTAAATAAAGGAATCGTTCTTTCCAGAGACCAGATCATGCAGGCCGTGTGGGATTCGCCTTTTGAAATGGAAAGCCGCACCATCGACATGCATATCATGAGCCTGCGCCAGAAACTAGGCAGCGACGGCGCCCTGATTCGCACCGTCCGCGGCGTAGGCTACCGCCTGGGAGATCGGAAATCGTAGGATGTGGTTGATAGCGGTTAACGGTTAACAGTTGACAGTTAACGGTAGACGGACAACGGATAACCGTCAACCATTGTTTGAAATCAGAACAGTGATTGTTGTTGGTTGTTAGTTGTTGGGGTTGGGCTCCAAGTTCTGTGGATGCCATTTGCATGAAAAGAAAGTGGCATGGGTTTAGGGGTTAAGGGTTACGGTGTATCATTCAAACCTTAAACCTTAAACCAATGTCTCTTTCCTTTCAGCAAGTTGTCACCAAAGGTCTCGGCGGGTAAACCCAACAACAAGCAATAGGAAGTGTACGGGCTTATAAGCTATTTCCTGAACAGTGAAATAAAAAAGGGGTATTGGGGCGCTTCCAAATTTTGCGCGCCCCTTCCACCACTACGCACTTCGCACTACTCACTACGCACTTTTCCAGCAAAGTCGAATGAATAACTATCCAGTATTTACCTAGTAAGGAGTGTTTCATGCGAGGAAGAATTTACAAAAGTTTACTATTCATGGGCGTCATGTCTGTGGTTCTGACTTTTATATTGTCTGCCATTTTGTACTACCAGGGCATGCAGGAGCAGATCAGTCACGAACTGGGACACATGACAAACACCATTTCCGGTGGTATTTCCAAAGACCGGCAAGAAGACTCGGAAGCCTATTTGCAATGGATTTTCGATAAAAACCAGGGCGACATCCACGTGGTGTGGCTCGACACCGACGGCACCGTGCTTTATGACAGCGACCACAAAGACGAAAACTATGCGGCCAGCGGTGAAGTGGTGGAAGCCATGGCCTCCGGCAGCGGCCACGAAGTCCATAAGGACTCTTTTGACAAGCCGAAAAGTTACTACGCCGTTCGCGGCGAAGACGGCACCATTCTCCGTCTGTCCAGCGGCCGCATGGTAAGCTATCGGGGCTATTCAGCCTACCTGCCGGAAATCATCGTGTTTATGCTGGTTTTCATGGTGGGATGCATCGCCGCCGCCGAACGGGAAACTGAAAAGATACTGAAGCCTTTCCACCTGCTGGGCGATTTGGTACAGAAAATCATGGACGGCCAGAAAATCGAAGAAGTGCCGGCAGACTACAAAGAACTGCGCCCGCTGATTCGCAAAGTGGAAGAACAGCACAATGACATCGAAAGCTACCTGGAAGATATCGAAGAAGAAAGAAATACCATTCGTATCGTGGTGGATACTATTTCCGACGGGATCATTCTGCTGAACGAACACAAAGAAATCATCGATTACAACAAAACTATTGAGGATATTTTCCACCTCACCGAAGAAAAACGGTATCGCCGCATTGCCAGCCTGTATCACGACGAAGACTGGCTTCGGGTCATCGGGAAAGCCTACCGGGCCGACGGAAAACAGGAGTACACCATGACCCTTTTCGACAAGCCGTTCCGGATGGTGATGAATAAAATCGAACTGGCCGATGGAAATACAGGGCTTCTCATCGTGCTGCGGGACATGACCGCCTCCTATATGGCGGAAAAAATGCGCCGCGAATTCTCCGCCAACGTGTCTCACGAACTGAAAACGCCGCTTACATCCATTAGCGGATTTGCGGAAATGATTGCCAACGGGATGTACCAGAAAGAGGAAGATGTCCGCATTTTCGGCAGCCGCATTTACAACGAATCCCAGCGGATGCTCACTCTGATTGACACCATCATGCATTTGTCCAAAATTGAAGAAACAGAAACCACTATCACTTGGAAAAACGTGTCCGTCGATAGTTTGGTTCACTATGCAGCGGACCTGATGAAACCACAGGCCGCCGCCAAAGGCGTCACCATCCAAGTGGATGCCCAGAAACTTTACACCTATGGCAACGCCGCCTTGCTGTCCGAACTGATCATGAACCTGTTGGATAATGCGGTGAAATACAACCACCAGGGCGGACAAGTGACGGCTCGTCTCACCGAAGAAGGGGAAGACAAGATGCGCCTGGTGGTGTCCGATACGGGGATTGGCATTCCGAAAGACAAACAGGGCCGGGTATTCGAGCGGTTCTATCGGGCCGAAGAAAGTAGAAATAAATCCACCGGCGGCAGCGGACTGGGCCTGGCCATCTGCAAGCATATTGTAGAAAAACACAAAGGCACCCTGCTCATCGAAAGCGAAGAAGGAGAAGGCACCAGTGTCACCGTCATTCTCCCTCGAATGAGTGAAATGGACGTGTCCAAAGAACAGGCCGAAGCCCTGACCGCTCAGCAAGAAGCCGCCGACGCTGAATCGGGCAAACTGGCCCAGCAAGAAGCCGAAGAAGACCGGCAAGAACTGCTACAGCTAGAACAGTCCACCACAGAAGCCAAAGCAGACAAAACGCACCATCATAAAGAGAAGAAACTGAAAAAAGAGAAAAAAGGAAAGAAAAAAGCCGATCGGAACAAACACGGAAAAGTGGACGATCCGCCGGCGAAAGAAGAAAAGAAGAAGAAATAATTGGGGTGACTAGTGACTAGTGACTAGTGACTAGTGACTAGTGACTAGTGACTAGTGACTAGTGACTAGTGACTGGTGACTGGGGGCTAAGTCACCAGTTACCGAGGGATCTCGAACGTGCCAAATGACGCTAGCGAAATCATCATTAGCGTCTTGGCTCCCCTGTCGGGGGAGCTGCCGAAGGCTGAGGTGCGCAAGCGAACTATATCGCTAGGAGCGAAGCGACGCAGGGATATAGTGAGACGCCATTTCGAGCGTAGCGAGATGGGCAGCTCTAGCGATATGAAACACTAAATGTACGATGCTAGGACACGGTGATGTCCGCTCCTATCGTTATCTGGTATATGCAGGGAAACCTGAGCAACTTGAGAAACTTTTAGGCGACTGGGGAAAAAACAGATATTTCCAATCAAAAACGGATTGTGGTAGAAATGAGAAAAAATCATTTCTGCTACAATCCGTTTTTATATTATGGTTGTCTGTTATTTGGCTCCTAACAAGCAACAATAATTCCTAATCCCTAGGGCCTAGCTACTAGCCACCAGTCACCAAAGAATTATTTCTTCACCGCCGTAAACGTCCCATCCTTGGCATTCAGCGTCAACCCATAAGTCGCATCGCCGGCATAAAGAAGTATTTCCTTCTTATTGACTTCAAAAGAAGCACTGCCCGATGTGTTGAGAGAAGCGGCGCTGAAAGCGGTAGCAAAATTGCCCCGTTTGTAAGACACAATAGAAGCACTCTCTGCATTACCCGTGTCAATGATATAAAAACGAAGGCCGTTGCTATCATTGACTAACTGGGTCACCGTCACCTTCGCATCCTGGTTCCCATCGGTAGACACCTGCACCGGTAGAGAAGACAAAGTGAGCACACTGCTGGACGCCTTGGTAGAGAAAACCAGATCCGCCGTGGCAGTATCAGATGCCGTCAAATTCATAGCCAACTTCTGGTCACTGGAGAGCGACGTCTGGAACGCCGCCTCCCCCTGGCTCACCGCCAACACCGTTTCATTGCCTGTGAGCCAATTGGCCGAAATCCCAGTCACCACAGCCAAACTGCACAACGCCGATAAAACACCTGCTTTTTTTAACATACTATCCCTCCTTATACTTATAGAAATTCTGCTGTCTTCATTATAGAAGAAAAATAGGAAAGTGGCTAGGGGGGATTAGTAGCTAGGCCCTAGGGATTAGGGGAAGTGCGTAATGCGAAGTGCGTAGTGCGTAATGGTGGAAGGGGCGCACAAAATTTGGAAGCGCCCCAATACCCCCCTTTTTTTTATAAAACAAGCGACGCTAGCCGTACCCGTCATTTCGACCGGTCGTATTTGTGCTTAATGATATAGAATATATGAAATAGGATGTGCCCCTGAGTGGAGAAATCTCGCAGCACTAGCGGAAAGGGCTTAATGAATCAAATCATCAAGTCACTAGCGGAAGCCCCCTTTCGCTGAAAGGGGGGNNGGATAGCTCGCACTAGCGATATGAAATGACTTGTGAGACAATACGCATAGGCGTCCAGAAAAAGGTTGCTCAGGTTACACAGGTTTCTAAAGTTTCTCATGTTCCTCGAATGTGCCACTAGCCGCCCATGTCATTTCGACCGATGGGATTTGTGCGAAATGACAGAGCAGAGTAGTCAGGTTCAATGTTGGACAAAAGTGGAGAAATCTAAAAGCAGTAGCGGATTACATCGCCAGCTGTACGACAATCCGATACGGGACCAACAACCAACAACCAACAACCAACAACAATCTCCATTCAACCCCTAAACCCATGCCACTTTCAATACGTGCGAATTGCAAACCCAGGACTCGGCAAGCAAACCCTAAACCCAATGAGCAGAAAGATTATAAATACCTAATGGCATAACCCTCATAACCTTCATACCCCTTTTATCCCTCAACCACAAAAGAACCCGGCCAGACATGTCTCTTTCCTTTATACGCACAATAAAAGTACTCTAAAAAGACGGAATAGACTCATAGTGTAAACACTCTACCGTCAGAGAGACTATCTTGTCAAAAATGAGTAAAAATCGTTTGACAGCACCATAACCGATTGCTATAATAATCTACGTTTGAACGCAAGCAATGAACTTTTGAGTTCTGAAAACAAAACAAAAAAGTTTATTGACAAGTTCAAACAAATATGATATTATCTTAAACATCGCCGACACGGCGGGCCACAAAAATTTCAATCAAATGCCTAAAGAAATGTTTCAAAAATCTTTCAAAAAAT
>DBLC01000156.1:5277-8647 GCA_002297935.1 Dialister sp. UBA734 | reverse complement strand
GCGCCCCTTCCACCACTACGCACTTCGCACTACTCACTACGCACTTTTTACCCATAACGAATGAATGACCCATGATCACTGACTCAGTGACCTTACTATAATAAGGAGGAATATATGAAATGGAAGCAGGGAGACTTGGTGCACGGATTCCGTGTGAACCGCATGTCTCACATTGAAGAAGTCAATTCCGATGCGTACTTGATGGAGCACGTGAAAAGCGGAGCTCGTCTGTTGTACCTGGACACTGACGATGATAACAAAGTATTTTACATTTGTTTCCGGACCACACCGGACAATTCCAAAGGGACGCCTCACATCATGGAACACTCCACCCTGTGCGGGTCCCGGAAGTATCCTTTGAAGGAACCTTTCGTGGAACTGGCGAAAGGGTCCCTGAACACGTTCCTCAATGCCATTACCTGGCCGGACAAGACCATGTATCCTATCGCCAGCCGGAACAAGGTGGATTTCCACAACCTGATGGACGTGTACCTGGACGCTGTATTTTATCCGAACTGCCTGAAGAATCCGCAGATTCTCATGCAGGAAGGGTGGCATTACGAGTTGGAAAATAAAGACGCGCCGCTTACTTACAACGGCGTGGTTTACAATGAAATGAAGGGCGCTTTGTCTTCTCCGGAAGCCATCATGGAAGACCGGGCCATGGAAAAGCTATTTCCTGACACCACCTATGGCGTGGAATCCGGCGGGGATCCGGAAGTGATTCCGACCTTGTCGTTCCGGGAATTCACCGAATTCCACCGTCGTTTCTACCATCCGTCCAACAGCTACATTTACCTCTACGGCGACATGGACATCGAAAGCACTTTGGCTTACATGGACGACGAATACCTGTCCCATTTCGATAAAAGAAATGTGGATTCCGGCGTGAAGACCCAGTCGCCGTTCGACAAGAGAGTGCTGGTGACCAGTCCCTATGGCATCGCCGAAGGGGAGAGCGAGGACCACAAGGCCATTCACGCCTTGTACACCGCGTTCCACGACCACATGTCCACCAAGGAATCCTTGGCGTTCCGCATTCTGAATTACGTGCTCATTGACATGGACGGGGCGCCGCTGAAGAAAGCGGTCCTCGATGCAGGTCTGGGCAGTGATCTCTCCGGCAGTTACGGCGACAGCTACAAGCAGCCGGTGTGGACCATCGAAGTGACCGGTTCCGAAGCAGACCAGCAGAAACAGTTTGCTGACGTGCTGGATACCACGCTCCGCAGCTTGGCGCTGGACGGCATCGACAAAGACATGCTGGACGCCGCCCTGAACCGCACCGAATTCACCTCCCGCGAAAACGATTACCAGGGCCGTCCGAAGGGCCTCTTCTACGGCGTCCGCGTCATGGATATGTGGCTCTACGACCGGGACCCCATGGCGGCACTCCGCTATATCGATGACATCCAGGCTCTCCGCGAAGGGATTCAGAAAGGCTATTTCGAAAGCCTCCTTTTGAAATATGTAATCAAAAACCCGCACCAGGTTCTCATCACCATGGTGCCGGAAAAAGGGCTCACGGAAAAGAAAAATGCCGAAACGGCGGAAAAACTGGCTTCTTATAAAATGAGCCTCACCGATGAACAAATCGATGACATCATGGCATCCACCAAAGCCCTGAAAGAACGGCAGGCGTCCATGGAAACCGAAGAAGCGCTGCAGACCATTCCGCTCCTGTCCCGCAGTGATTTGAAACGAGAAATCGAAGAAGAACCGCTGGAAAAAGACGACATCGACGGGGTGACCCACTTCCATTTCCAGGTACACACCACCGGTATTTCCTATATCAACCTGTTCTTCCCGCTCTACGGCCTCACCGAAGAGGACGTGCCTTATGCGGTGCTGCTGTCCAACGTGCTGGGTAGCATGGACACGGCCCATCACAGCTACATGGAATGGCAGCGCCTCTCCAACGCGTCCACTGGCGGCATCGCATTCACTGTGGCGAACTACAGCCAAATCGACGACGCCAGCCAGTACCTGCCGTGCCTGGTGATTCAGGGCAAATCCCTGACCACCAAAGTGGACCAGCTGCTGGCCCTCATCGGCGACGCGGTGAATCACACCTCCTACAGGGACACCAAGCGTCTCAAAGAAATCCTGCTGCAGGAAAAATCCGAATGGGACATGGGCGCCTTCGCTCGGGGCCACAGCCTCATGATGGCTCGCCTGGCATCTTATTTCACCAAAGCTGGCCAATTCTCCGAACAGATGGGCATGAGCTACTACTATTTCCTGGCGGACCTGGTGAAATCCTACGACCAGAACGCCGAAGCCATCGCTGCTCGGCTGGAAAAAGTGGCTAAGACCATTTTCACCAAAGCGAACCTGTTCTTTGAAACCGTCGGCGAAGACGAAGAAAAGGCAGCGGCAAAGAAATATTTCGCATCCGTGGCGGGCGATATGGCAGCAGGGGAGAAAGTGGCTCCCAAAGACTTCCACTTCCCGCCGGAACACATCAATGAAGCGTTCCTCACATCTGGCAAAGTGCAATACGTGGCCAAAGGCGGCAACTTCCGTGACCACGGCTTCACCTACACCGGGGCTCTCGCCGTGATGGAAACCATCCTCCGCTACGAATACCTGTGGAAAAAAGTCCGCGTTCTCGGCGGCGCTTACGGTGCGTTCACCCAGTTCATGGTAGATGGCACATCCATTCTCTGCTCCTACCGGGACCCGAACCTGAAAGAAACTATTGAAGCCTACAAGGGCCTGCCGGACTACCTGGCTACCTTGGAACTGTCGGACCGGGAAATGACGAAATACGTCATCGGCACCATGGCCGCCAGCGAAATCCAGCTCACCCCGTTCATGAAAGGCCAGCGGGCGATGATTCATTACCTCAATGGAAATACGAGGGAAAAACGGATGCAGGTCAGAAACGAAATCATCGGCTGCACCGTAGCAGACATCCGCGCCCTGGCACCGCTGGTCAAGAGCATCATCGACGACCCCTACATCGCCGTCATGGGCAGCGAAGATAAGATTGAAAGAGATAAAGACCTGTTCGATCAAGTCCTGTCGATGCCGAATTGATGGGGACTGGTGACTAGTGCCTGGTGACTGGTGGCTGGGGATGAGTAACTAGGCCCTAGGGATTAGGCCCTAGGGATTGTTAGTGTCATAGCGAATAGCTTTTGGCTGCTGGCTTCTAGCCGGCTAGAGGCTAGTTGCTAGGAGCTAGCAGCTGTGACACGAACGGGAAATGTACTATCATAAACCCTCTTCCTTTGGAAGGGGGGCAGGGGGGATAGCTCGCAGTAGCGGGATACTTCGGAATGAGATATATGCGGTATTTGGCGTCCTGCCATAGCGGCCAACCTGACAACTCTTCTTCGACGTCCTATCCCCGGCCCGCAAGCGG
>DBLC01000156.1:3985-5269 GCA_002297935.1 Dialister sp. UBA734 | reverse complement strand
GAGGAAGGGGCTCTTTTTGTTTGCGTCAGGTATATATTTCGCTAGAGTCACAGCGGCTAGGAGCTAGAAGCTGTGACACTAGCGGGATATTTTGGAATGAGAGTCATAGCCGTTGTCGGCGTCCACTCTAGCGTAACCGTCATGGGGCCGATCGTATTTGTGCTGAATGAAATCAACGGATTGAAATGAGATGTGCCCCTGAGTGGAGAAATCTCCTCAGCAGTAGCGGTAAGGGCTTAAAGAATCATATCATTACGGGTTTGCCGCTACGGTGGATGGCACCGGGTTCGCTGGTGATGTTCATAGCGAAGTATACCGCTTGCGCATCCCCCTCTTGTATTCTCCCCCGGCGGGGGAGATGTCACAAAGGCGTCTTAGTCAACTAGCAGAAAACGGTAGTGCTGATAGGTGTCTTTTATATGAGGATAACGGATAAGTGGAAAAAAGTCAGTAGGGAACATACTAAAACGGGAAGTTACATTTCAGACCGCTAGTCCAACAATGTGCTTTTAGGAATAACACAAAGATCCTTCGACATCGCCCTACGGGCGGCTCAGGATGACTGACAGAGAGGAATACGCTAGAGGGAAGAAAAGAACGCAAGCGGTATCACGTCAGTAGAGTGGCCCCTTGAAGAAGGGGCGGCGAAGCCGGGGATAGAAATGGCCCGAAGGGACATATTTCAGTAGAAGCGGTAACGTGAAATATGCCTCTTATTGTTTAACTCTCCAGCGTCATGGGGGCCGAAGTGGAGAAATCTTTGTTGTATTCCTAAATGGACAATGAGAATCTATCCTTTTGAAATGAGCCAAAGCGTCTGGGGCGTCTTGTTGTAAGGCTAACGGATAAGTGGAAAAAAGTCAGTATGGAACATACTAAAACGGGAAGTCACATTTCAGACCGCTAGTCCAACAATGTGCTTTTAGGAATAACACAAAGATCCTTCGACATCGCCCTGCGGGCGGCTCAGGATGACTGATAGAGAGAATGCCGCTAATGGGGAAAAATAACCATAGTAGCGATAGGGCGGCTAACGGATAGGAGAATTCATGTTAAGTTATGCAAGCGATTTTAGTTGTAGCGGTTATCTCCCCCGTCGGGGGAGAATGAAAGAGGGGGATGCTCTAGCGGCATACTTCTCCATGAACATATCACGCGTACTCGGTGACATTCACCGTAGCGGTAAAAATCGCTAGTGACGCCCGTTTACCGTTAGGAGCGGGCATCACTGAGTTCTCTTGATATGTTCATAGCGAAGTAAACCGCTTGCACTGCCCATCTTCG
>DBLC01000156.1:2130-3896 GCA_002297935.1 Dialister sp. UBA734 | reverse complement strand
GCCTTCGGCAGCTCCCCCGACAGGGGAGCCGAGACGCTATAGCTGAAACCACTTACACCATCATTTCTACTAACTTGAATTCCTAACCACCGGTTTCCAAAAATAAAAGGGGTATTGGGGCGCTATATGATTTGATGCGCCCCTTCCACCATTACGCACTACGCACTCCTCACTACGCACTTTTACGAAAGAAAGGAATCACATCCAATGACACATACCATATCACAAAAAAACGTCCGTACCCGTTTCGCGCCAAGCCCCACGGGATACATGCACCTGGGCAATGTGTGGATTGCCTTTCTGAACTGGCTCTGGACCCGGCAGCACAAGGGCGAAATCGTTCTTCGCATCGAGGACATTGACCGCCAGCGGTGCAAGGCGGAATACATCCGTGGCATCGAAGAGGACCTTTCTTGGCTGGGACTGGATTATGACGAAGGGCCGGGAAATACCTATGATTACGGCGAGCCCTTGCAGAGTCACCGATTTCCTTTGTACCAATCCATTTTGGCACGATGGAAAGAAAATGGCGATATTTACCCCTGCTATTGCAGCCGGGCCCGGCTCCATGGCATCAGCAGCGCGCCCCACGAGGGAGACGAACTGCCGGTGTACGACGGCCACTGCCGCCATCTGACTGAAGAAGAGCGAAATACCATGACCAAGGCCCCGTCCTGGCGGGTCAAGATGGAACCGTCGGAAGAGACTTTCACGGACCTTTTCAGCGGACCCCATACTTTGACACTCCAGCCGGAAACCGACGATTTCCTCATTTGCCGCGCCGACGGCATGGTGGCGTACCAACTGGCCGTGTCCATCGACGACGGTGCCATGGGGATCACCCAGGTATTTCGTGGAAATGATCTCCTGTCCTCTACGTACTACCAGACCTACCTGCTCAAGAAACTGGGTTACACCGTCCCGACCTACGCCCACCTGCCCCTTTTGGTCGATGCGGCTGGCGTGCGTCTCTCCAAACGGCAGCACGGCATCACCATCCGAGAACTCCAAGCCGCCGGAAAAACACCGCTGGATATCATCGGCCTTCTCCTCTACTACGGCGGCGCTCTGCCAAAACCAATGCCGGTGTCTGCGGAACAGGCGGTGAGGAGTATTTCCTTTGAGGAGCTGCATCACTTGGGAGAGAAACATATCGTGGTGGTTCTGTAGGCATGCTGTGGATTGTCTCACATGGTGCTCTTTTGTTTATCAAAAGGTTCTGGTGGAGAGATAGCGGATAGAGGCTGTTGGTATTCCATGTCGCTGTCAAAGGGTTCTGATGGAACGATGATGGATAGAGACTTTAGGTATTTATTGCGTTGTCAAAGGGTTCTGGTGGTGCGATGGCGGATAGAGGCATTTAGTATTTATTACCGTTGTCAAATGGTTCTGACGCTAGTGATGTTATAGCTACAGAACCATTTGAGAGCGGTCATGTAGAGATGAAATGCATAAGAAACCGCCACAACTAGAACCCTATGAGAGCGGTCATGTAGAAATGAAATGCACAGGAACTCGCCACGACCAGAACCCTATGACATCGAAATGAAAATCTAAAGTCTCAAAACAAAATAACATCAACAGAACCAAACAAAAACAGTGTATAAATCCCCAGTGCGTCCGATACTATGATCAGAAAGGAAATAGTCTTTCCGGAGCAGATTTCCTGTCGATTCGGTTTTCTTTTTTATAAAATCCATGGAGGAAAGGAAAACGAAGCGATGGGGAGGAAGCGATATCAGACTATTTCCTTTCCCTGCCAAAGC
>DBLC01000156.1:0-1976 GCA_002297935.1 Dialister sp. UBA734 | reverse complement strand
GTGGTGTTCTTTTTTGGTGACTCGTGACTGGTGAATAGTAGCTAGGCCCTAGGGATTAGGGAGGTTTTTTAGATTCCGCTAGTGTCATAACAGCTGTGACGCAGCAGGGAGTATCTTATATTTCCCAGTCACCAACTATGATATAATTAGAAATGAAAATAGGCGTAAGAACGAGATAGTAGGAGAAAAAGGATGAACGACGACGAAAAAAGCAAACAGGCGGAATTAGTGAAGAAGTATCAGAAAGGAAATGGGAAAGCCGGGGAGGTGTTGTATCGGAAATACCAGCCCCTTTCGCCATTTCTAACTCCTCACTATTTCATCCCCTTGACAATTCCATTTCCTGTGCTACAATAATCATATGATTATAGCGATGAGGAAGACAGAGTTTCGTGAAACCTCCAAAGAGAGCTGGCAAAAGGTGGGATGCCGGCGGGGCGGATGAGATTTATTTCACTTCTGAGCTTCTGGTTGAACGGAGTAGATCGGACGCATGGCTGCGTTATGGCTTTTGAGTACAAATTAGGGTGGTACCGCGGATACTAGACTTCGCCCCTTTCGGGGTGAGGTCTTTTTTGTTATGTAGTTGTTAGTTGATGGTTGTTTGTTGTTGGTTTATCTGCCGAGTTCTTTTCTGTCCAATAGCGCATAAGAAAGTGTCATTGGTTTAGGGTTTAAAGGTTTGAAATGAGATAACCCCTAAACCTTAAACCAGTGCCACTTTTACAAACTCGCAATGGATAGATGTGAGCCCGGGGCATAAACCAAACAACCAACAACAAACAACCATCAACTGACACAACAATCCGTAATCAATATACTAGGAGGTATTTTCAATGGAAAATCAGTTGGACGAATTGAAAGCCAATATGGAAAAAGACCTGAATGCACTGGAATCCCAGGCTGCAGAGATGATCAAAGCAGCAGAGGATGAAAAGGCGCTGCAAGAGACGAAGGTTTTCTTCCTGGGTAAAAAAGGAAAACTCACTGCGATTCTTCGCGGGATGAAAGATCTGACCAATGAACAGCGGCCGGTCATGGGGGCTTTGGCGAATAAAGTCAGAGGCGACGTGGAAGCGGCCATCAATGATAAAATGGGCGAACTCAAAGCCAAGAGACTGGCAGCTCGCATTGCCAGCGAGACCGTGGACATCACTTTGCCGGCTCGTCACCAGAAGGAAGGCCACATCCATCCGCTGGACAAGGCACTCCGTGAAATCATGAAATCCTTTATTCGCATGGGTTACTCCGTGGAAGAAGGCCCGGAAATCGAACAGGATTACTACAATTTCGAATGTCTGAACCTGCCGAAGGACCATCCGGCCCGTGACATGCAGGATTCTTTCTATATCACCCCGGAAATTCTGCTCCGTACCCACACCTCTCCGGTACAGGCCAGAACGCTTCGCAAGCATGAACCGAATTCTCCGATTCGCATGATTGCGCCGGGCAAAGTTTTCCGCTGGGACAACGACGCCACCCATTCTCCGGTATTCCATCAGGTAGAAGGCCTGGTGGTCGATAAGGGCATCAAGTTCTCCGACCTGAAGGGCACGTTGGAAATATTCCTGAAAGACCTGTTCGGCTCCGATACGAAGATTCGTTTCCGTGCGTCCTATTTCCCATTCACCGAACCGTCCGCCGAAGTCGATATTTCCTTCGCTGCCCGGACCGGTGAAGAAGGGGGAGACCCGGATTGGCTGGAAATCCTCGGCTGCGGCATGGTTCACCCGATGGTACTGAAACTGAATGGCTATGACCCGGACAAAGTCAGCGGCTTCGCTTTCGGCATGGGCATCGAACGTATCGCCATGCTCCTCTACGGTATTGACGACCTGCGTAATTTCTACGAAAACGATGTTCGTTTCTTGAAACAGTTCTAAGGTAGTCGGTTACTGGTGGCTCGTGACTGGTGACTAGGAAATAGTCGCTAGCGGTGTCATTGAGTTTATCGCCCCCGTCGGGGGAGAACACAA
>DBLC01000121.1 GCA_002297935.1 Dialister sp. UBA734 | reverse complement strand
CAGAAGAAAGCCGTTACAAAGTCCTTCCAAAATCCAAGATCAGTACCGCACTGAACTATGCATTGACCAATCGAGAGATGCTCGAAACATATCTGAATGATGGTAAGTGTGCTATATCCAATAATCTGGCTGAGAATAGCATACGTCCATTTACTGTAGGCAGAAAGAACTGGCTCTTTTCCGGGAGCCCCAAGGGGGCAGATGCCAGTGCTAAAGTCTATAGCATTATAGAGACATGTAAAGCTAGTGGTCTCAACGTTGAAAAATATTTAAATTACATTTTCAAAGAACTACCCAAAGAAGAGCATCCCACTCATGTGGATGTTTTAGACAAATACATGCCCTGGAATCCAGCGGTGCAGAAACTCTGCAAATGAGAAAAAGCTCAAGAGCTATAGATACATTACTATAGTCCTTAGGCTTTTTCAATTCCATGGTTTTATTTGACGCTTACGAAAAAAGAATTGCATTTCGGAACATGAGCACCAAAAAGATCATACATAAAAAAAGCCCAAGGATTATAGATACATTATCCATACCCCCTGGGCTTTTCAATTTCATGGTTTTATTTGACACTCATTTTTCATGTAGCAGTCAATTATGCCTTTGCAGTCAGCTTCTCAACCATTTCACGAAGTTCCTGAATCTGTTTTTCCTGTTCATTCAGTTTTTCGTTCTGTGCTTCTACGGTAGCACGCAGTTCTTTTACTTCCTGTTCACCTACGTTACCAGATGCTTTGGTTCCATGCTGTCCAAATTTCAAAGAAACTCCCGCATTGACCATGTTCTCGCCGCTGCCAAAGCTGCCACCCACATTAAACATCACATCTTCATTGGGGCGATAGAATGCGCCTACAGCCATAGCATTTTCACCGTCATAGTTACCTACACCAGCGGCAAAGTTCCATTTATCCGATGGATCGAAATCCAGTGGATGCAAAGCGGCCAAAGCAGCTGCATTAGCACCTACTTTATTAATTTTGCTATCCAGTCGATTGATGCTTGCTGTATTTGTATTAATTTCAGCCCCTAAGTTCTTGATATCATTGGCATTGGATGCAATCTTTTCTGTATTCGTATCGACTTTAGTTCCCAAGTTCTTAATATCGTTGGTGTTAGTTTCAATATTTTTGGCATTGGTTGCAATATTGGCAGTATTGGTATTAATGGTGTCTTCTACATTATCAATCTGTCCCAACTTCAAGGAAGCCGCAGAAATATTACCTACATTTTGCAGATCATGTCCATTGGCATCATAATTTCCATAGGCAGTATAATTACCGTTGCTATCATAAGATGCTAAATTCTTTGCTTCAAATTGTCCACCATCACCGTATGTTCTCCCTTGGATTGAAAAACCTCCATTTTCACTTTGCATTATAGAAGTCGCATATTTCTCCTTTTCGGAAGACAACCCTATTTCCTGCGGACCCTTTGCTTGCCCAACTACTTTTCGAACGTTCTCAGCAGACAATGCATTCCCATTGGTATCTTCCAATTTACCCGAGAAATTGCCTTTAATTGTCATTTTCTGGGTATCAGGATTTTCCACTTTAATAGCATCTTTTACCGTTAAGTTGGAGTTTGCATCAGTTGTTAATTTTGAAGAATCTTTCAGCGTAACACTATTGGCAGTTACATCTGCATTTTTCTCAATGCTCACAGAAGATTTTCCAGTGGCCACAATATGATCTGCCGTCACTTTCGAGCCAGATTCTGCTACCAGTTCTCCATTCTTTTCTTCCAATGTTATATTGTCAGGCGTTCCATCTGTTTTGATATAGTTTAATGAACTATTCCGGCTAGAAAGTTCCACATCCTTCAGGTTCAAAGTAGCCCCATCACTGACGGTAATCTTTGCATCGCCCGCAATTTTCTGGTTGATATTCATGGTTCCTTCTTTGACGTTCAGGTCTCCATGATAGCCAGCCATACTCCCATTGACAGTCAATGTACCTAAGCCATTCTTATTAATTACATTTTCACCGTACCCCGGATTGTTACCCCGAATTGCACTGGAAATAGAGTCCGTATTGGCATCGGTTTCTCCATCTTTCCCGATTTTTAAGGTGACCCCATCGGCAATATTGAAATTGGCTTCTGCTCCGCGGTCCATATACATGAAACCGCCGCCAGTAGTTGCATAGCTTCCATAAGTGTCGCTATAGTCAGTGCCACCAGATACCTTATTTCCACTATATGTCATGTCTTTGGTCACATCGAAATTAGCAGTGGCTTGTAATACTCTTTTCTGCCCATCATGATTGGCTGTATTAGATGTAGAGTCCAAGTATAGAGCTCCACCAAGCCCCGCTGATGCCCCACCATTGGCTTCGTTATTTTCAAACATCACATTTGTGAACGTAACGTCGGAACCTTTAATCATGACAGCACCGGCTTTAGATGCAGAATAAATACTTGCAGTTGTCCCAGTGCTTGTAACTTTATTTTCTTTAAAAGTAGAATCCGTAATAGTAATAGTATTTGGCTCCTCTACTTCATAGCTCATATCACCAAATTTAACTGAGGAATTAAAATAAGCAGCCCCACCATTGGGGCCATCGCTTGTTTCAAACTTATTATTTTCAAATGTTGTATTAGCAATATCTACATTTCCCCAAAAGAAATGACCATAATATTGATCCTCATTTCCTGTACCATTGCTTGTTTCTATGGTTGCTGTCTTGGCATCATTATGCCAAGCACTTCCCTTAACAAGTTGTCCATTTTGAATAGAAATAGGTGTCATAGCATATTCATACAAACTATCCTGTGCTGACGCACTACCCCCCCACAGAGAACAAGCAATCGCTGCTGTAATACCAGTAACTAATACTCTTTTTAAGCTCTTTTTCATAAGAAATTCCCCTTTCTTAATGAAATACAGATTACCAGCTCTAAGGATGGAATTGTTTTAGAATGTACCTAAGAGCGTAACATTCTCCCTTTATGACTTCATCATATCCCTTTATTTAAATTTAATCAATAGCTATATTCATTTATGATATTTTTCTATAAGAAATGAATAAGTTCATGTATTAAAGTTCTAAAGAAGCACTGAAATTCGCTACCTTCTACAAGCAAAATCTTCTAACACCCGCCGGAGGCCTTCTTCCAAAGACACTTTTGGTTTCCAATCCAGATTACAAATGGCTTTTGCGTTATTCAATGAAGAGCGATAAATATCTCCTTCTCTGGGTTTATCGTAAGTCGGTGTGATTTCTTTCCCTCCAATGCGGGATAGAATTTGTACCAGTTCATTGAGGCTAGTTTCTTCTGTGGTGGATAGGTTATAGGCTGTATTCTTTGCATCGGTGGTCAACGCTGTGATGATTCCGTCAGCGATATCACCAGCATAGACGAAATCTCTGGTCTGTTTGCCATCACCGAAGATGGTAATGCCTTTTCCCTGGGCCAGACGCTTGGTGAAGATACTAATCACACCACCTTCCCCGCCATCCCCTTGCCGTTCACCGTAAACGTTAGCAAAGCGGAGAACCACATAGTCCAAGCCATAGGCCAAATGGTAGAGTTCCAAGTATTTCTCTGCAGTTTTCTTGGTGAGGCCATAAAAGGACAGTGGTGTCTGTGGTAAGGTTTCAGAAATAGGAAGTGCTTTCTCATCCACATCACCATAGATAGCAGCAGAGGAAGAAAAGATGACTCTCTTCACTCCATATTTCCGGCAACATTCCAGAATGCGGACTGTACCTGCTACATTCTGGTACATATCATTTTCTGGATCGATCATAGAGTCACTCACCAAGGTCTGTGCAGCCAGGTGTACCACTGCATCGAAGTGTTCTTTTTGAAACAGGTCTTCTACAGCTTTATCATGGGTGTCCATAACCACTAGTTTCATATCTGGTAAAAGATTTTCTCGAAGCCCCGTGGACAGATTATCCAGTGCCACGGCCTCATATCCTACGTTTTGAAGTTTTCTCATCAAATGGGAACCAATGAATCCAGCTCCGCCAGTGACCAATATTTTCATACAAGTATCCACTCCTTGCTTTTCTTATTCTTCCATGATTCCAAATGAACACATTACTGTTCTAATTTATGTATCTATCCGGAATAACTGGATATATTCACTCATTACATATAAAATTCTGCTTTTAATATTACACAATTATACCATAGATATATATTAGATATTTTCAAAATTTCCATAAACATCGGAGCATTCATGCAGAAAAGCCCAAAGATATAGACCATGCATCTATAATCTTTGGACTTTTTCTCACTTGCTAAGTTTTTTATATTACCAAAAATAGGATATAGCTTATCAAACACGCTTACCTATCCTGTATTTCCTTTTTGGGACATAGGGCAAGAATGCTCTACTTACACCGGTCCCAAATGGATCGCCGTCGCATAAGTCAGGAAACAGAAAGCGATCACCCACCACACACCGATAAGTGGCAGGACGAAGCGGAGCCATTTCTTATATGGCACGTTGGCCATGGCCAGGTAGGACATGGTGGCACCAGAAGCAGGAGAAATACAGTTGGTGAAGGCATCGCCGAAGGTGAAGGCGAAGACCGAGGTCTGACGGGTCAGGCCTACGATGTCGGCCAGCGGAGCCATGATAGGCATGGAGATGGCCGCCTGGCCGGAGCTGGAGGGAACCAGGATATTGAAGCAGTCCTGGATGATGAACATGCCAAACGCGATGATAGACGATGGGAAAATATCCAGCATGCTAGCCAGGAAGTGAATGATAGTATCCATAACGCTGGCATTGTCGAGCAGGATGGTAGCAGCTTTACACATCGCTACGGCCAGGCAAGGAAGCATCATACCTTTGCACCCTTCCAAGAAGGCGTCGCAAATGTCATTGGGAGACAGTTTGCAGATGATACCGGAAAGAACCCCCATGATGAGGAACAGAGCGGAAATTTCATTCATGTAGAAATCAAATTTCAAAACGCCGATGATAATACCCGCAAAATTCAGCCCTAAAAGTGCCAGGCAAATGGCTTGGCGGGTGCTGAGTTCTTCGGTTTCATGTAAATTGATGGTGTCTGTTTTCTGTCGATCGATTTCGTAAACCGGGCTGCTCTTGGGATTTTTCTTTACTTTGTGGGCGTGGTACATGACGAATGAAATATTCGTAATGAGAAGTACGATGAAAATGCCCACGCGGTACGGAAGGCCGGAGAAAATCGGAACCCCTGCAATCCCCTGGGCCACGCCTACGGAGAATGGTTGGGTACAGCCGGCACCATAACCAGCCGCCACGGAACAGAACAACATGCCCAAAGCGGTGAGGGAGTCGAATCCCAAGGCCAAGGCCACACTGACGACCAAGGGCGTAAAGGCCAGGTATTCTTCGTTGCAGCCCGCCAAAGTAGAAAAGGTAGCTAAGGTGGTCATCAGAACCGGAATCAGCAGGACACTGTGATTTTCCATTTTCTTCACCAGTGCGCTGAGGCCGGCCACGATGGCACCGGTTTTTGCCAGAATATTCAAAGAGCCCCCGACCATGAAGAGGAAGGCAATGATGCTGATGCCGCCTTTGAACCCTTTGTTTATAGATGTAAAGAAATCAAAAAATCCGGTGGGTTTCTGGGCCACATAATGGAACGTCGACGGGTCCACTACCATTTTTCCGGTGTGAATATCTTTCACCCGGTCATACACACCAGCGGGGATGATATAGCTGGCAATGGCACAAAACAAAATCACACAGACAAGAATAATAATAGGACTCGGTGCCTTAAAGGCTTTCACTGGTTCTTTGGACATGGAAATGTATCACTCCTTGTATAAATTGGTTGACGGTTAACAGTTAACGGTTAACGGTTAACCGATTTGATTCCATCACCGCTGCGGTCACGATGAGCCACCGTTCCAGGAAGCTCTGCACGGAGGCTTTTTCTTCTTTCGTATGGGCGCCGCTGCCTTCAGCCCCCATGGAGCAGACTGTGGGGATACCCAAACTGGAAATATAGGATGCATCGGACATGCCCCCTACGTAAATGGGCTGGAAAGGCGCATAGCCGCATTTCGTTGTCACGTCATTGATGTAATCCAGCAGCTTGTGATTGGCTTCGGTTTCTTCAAAAGCCGGCATAGGGGCTACGAATTCCACTTCCGTGGTGGTACCTTCGATACATGTTTTCTCACAAATTTCACGAATGGCTTTCTGAATGTAATCCATATGTTCCAATTTCTTGTATCGTACGTCCAGTACGGCTTTGCAAATGTCCGGCACTGCATTAGACACCATACCGCCTTCGATGGTTCCAACGCTGACAGTGAGCCCTTCATCGTACTTCGTTAATGCCTGAATGAGCGGCAATTTCTGACACATTTCAATGATGGCATTTCTGCCTTTCAGGTAATCATTCCCCGCATGGGCTGCCACGCCATGGACGGTGATATGGCAATCCATGCCACCTTTTCTTCCTACCGTGAGGCAATGATCAAGGCGACCGCTTTCCATATTGAAGCAGCACAGCGCCCCTTTCGCCTCATCCATGAGAATCTGGTCCGCATGGCCTGGCACATGGCTGATTTCCTCATCCCCCACCAGCACCACTTTCACCGGCCGGTCTTGGAAACCAAATTCTTTCAGTGCTTTCAGCACATAGAAACTCTCTGCCACACCACATTTCATATCCACCACGCCTGGGCCGTGAGCAAAGCCCTCTTCATCGATAGTAAAGGCGTCTTCCGGATAGCTGCCGGAAGGAAATACAGTGTCACAGTGTCCAGACAGAAGCAGCGGCTTCCCCGGCAATTCCGAATGAAGTTCCGCTACCAATACATAAGGCCCTCCCGGATTTTCTACCAGACGACAAGAAATCTGTTCTTCGTCAAAACGGGATTTCAAAAAGGCCATAATCCCATTCACTTTCTCGATTTCATGGGATCCGGCCTGGTGATTTACCAAGTCTTTCCAAAGAGAAATCATATCTTCTTTATGGCTCTCCATGTACTGATGGAGTGCTTCTATAGGTGCATTCATTTTTACCTCCATAGGATATTGTTGTTAGTTCTTTCCAAACAACAAATGATAATCATTTATTTCTTTACTCAAACTTCCTACTTTAGAAATACCATTTTACATAGAATCTATTATCAAACGGTAACTAAATACAGATGATAGGTCCGTAGGACCGTGCCCCCTCCGGGG
>DBLC01000078.1:23549-24127 GCA_002297935.1 Dialister sp. UBA734 | reverse complement strand
CACTTCGCATTACGCATTGTATTTTATTCATAAGGAATCATCACAACCATGAACTACGCCAATTATAAAGAATACGACATCGCAAACGGGCCGGGCATTCGTTTCTCTTTGTTTGTCTCCGGCTGCACCCACCATTGCAAAGGGTGTTTCAACCCTGAAACGTGGGATTTCAAATATGGCAAACCTTTCACCAAAGACGTGGAAGATTATATTTTGAAAGAAGTGGGCCAGGAGTTCTATGAAGGCATCACCCTCTTAGGGGGCGAGCCTATGGAACCGGTCAATCAGAAAGATCTGCTCTCTTTGGTCACCCGGTTCAAAGACATGTACCCACAGAAAACGCTGTGGTGCTTCACTGGTTATCTCTTTGATAAAGACCTGTTGGGCCATTTCGCCAAGGTGATGCCCGAAACCATGGAACTGTTGAAACGCATCGACGTCCTGGTAGACGGGGAATTCATGCTGGATAAAAAAGACGTGACCCTTCTCTTCAAAGGCTCCTCCAACCAGCGCACCATCGACGTACAGAAAAGCTTGGCCGCCGGAAAGATCATCTCCTGGGATCCAGGAGATACCAG
>DBLC01000078.1:12766-23470 GCA_002297935.1 Dialister sp. UBA734 | reverse complement strand
GCACAATTCATATAGCGCCCCAATCCCCCAAAGTATAGAATAAAACGGTATGCATGCTAAATGTAATCAATACTGAGCATGCATACCGTTTTGTTTTATACTTTGCGGCGCTTTATAAGTTGTGCGCCGCCACCTTCATTACGCACTACGCACTTCGCATTACGCATTATAAAAAAGCGTCATCCGCAACAGATGACGCTTTTTTATTTCTTGCAAAACTTATTCTACTTCCGGCAAATCTTCTACTTTTTCGCCGCCTTTGCCACCATGACCGAAGATGGTGTGGTAGCCTTCGACAGCCAGTTCCAGAGCCAGGACGATCAGGAGAGCGCCGATGCCAGCCTGTGCGTAAGGACCCCAGTCAGCGCCACCTTTCATAATAATCATGACCTGGTTTCTCACAATCAGAGCCAGAGAGCAGAGGGTTACAATCATCATGAAGGTCATTGGAATCAGGAACATTCTGTTGTTCTTGCCAGCGTTGCCCAGCCATGCAGCCACTGCCAGGAGGCCGATGCCAGCCAGGAGCTGGTTCGCTGCACCAAAGAGGCCCCAAATCTTCATGAAGCCGTTCATACCGAGCATAACGCCCAGGAATACCGTGAGGATGGTTGCAAAGTAAGGATTAACCATCAGTTTCTTGAAACCGCCTTTGATATCCTTCGGGGTTTCGCCTGGTTCCATCCAGAATTCCTGGAACATGAAACGAGCCAGACGAGTAGCGGTATCCAGAGAGGTCAAGCAGAACGCAGAGTAGGTCAGAACCAGCAGGGTGTACATGGAGGTTTCCATGCCTTCCAGACCAGGAATGGCACCAATCATGGCTGCGATGCCGCCGGCAAAGATGTCCGTAGCCCCAGCAGTATGACCAGTTTCTCTAGCATAGGCGATCGCACAGAGAGTAATCACTGCCAGTACGCATTCCAAGAGCATGCCGCCGTAAGCGATCGGTTTCGCATCCGATTCTTTATCCAGCTGTTTAGAAGTGGTACCAGAAGAAACGAGAGAATGGAACCCAGAAATCGCACCGCATGCAACGGTGGTGAACAGAATGGGGAACATGTACTGCACGCCATTGCCGTTATCTACCGCAAAGCCAGTGTACGCCGGGAACAGGTCTGGATTGATATCCGGATGCGCCCCAACGATTCCTACTACAGCGACGATGAGCATCGCATAGAGCAGGAAAGAAGACAGATAGTCACGAGGCTGCAGCAGAATCCAAACCGGAGTAACAGAAGCAATAGTGATATACAGACCAATGATCCACATCCAGGTAGTGGTGGAGAAATAGAGCGGGTGGAAATTCATACCAATGGCCATGCAGATGGCAATGGCAGCCACGCCCAGGATGGTGGACGTAATCATGGAAGTGTGACGACGATACACTGCAAAGCCGAAAATGATAGCTACGATGATGAAGAGCAGAGAAACCATAGCCACAGACGCTTTGGTGGCACTCTTGGCTTCATTGACCACGCCATTTTCGATGGTGGCACCAAAGGTGGAAGCCACGATAGCCGCAAAGGCAGCCACAACCAGAATCAAAGTGAGATAAGAGAAAATGATGAAGAGCTGCTTCGCTCTTTTGGACATATTGGCAGAAATAATTTCCCCGATGGACTGTCCGTTGTGACGAATGGAAGCAAAGAGAGCACCAAAGTCATGGACGCCGCCGAAGAAAATGCCCCCTACCAGAACCCACAGGGTCACCGGCAGCCAGCCAAACATAGCGGCCCCGATCGGACCAGTGATCGGGCCAGCCCCTGCGATAGAGGAAAAATGATGGCCCATCAGCACCGGTGCTTTGGCCGGTACATAATCGACACCATCTTCCATGGTGTGTGCCGGTGTAGGACGATTGCCTTCTCCAACGCCCCATTGCTTCACCAACCATCGACCATAGAAAATATAACCACATAATAAAATGACTAAACAGACGGACAGTAAAACCAGTGTATTCATAATAAACTCCTTCCCATTTTTATACTCTCCGATGGATGGAGTGCCGTTAAAAGATTCCATTCAGGCAATTCCGACTTTTGTTGTAAAGTTTCTCAGGTTGCTCAAGTTTCTCAGGTCGCTCAAGTTTCTCGAACGTGCTAACTGACGCTAGCGTCTATTGGCACATTCGATGCCCTTTAGAACCCTAAGAACCTTTAGAACCTTGTAACAACTTCCCAAATTTCAGCTACTGCCTCAAATCCATAACGCACAACATCCCCATTTCCTACGACAACGCCTCACCCCAGCGACTCAGTCGAAAGAAATCTTTTATTCCCCTTTTCTCCTGTATATGCAAAACCTCTTTCAATCCCTTTTCCATGCATCGACCGGCTTTGTTGAAATACAACCGTTGGGTCGACAGATCGACGCAGCCTGCATGGTACTCCATCCAACCATGGAAGGAGAAGCGAAAGGTTTTGTAATACTTGCACTTTTCCAATGCCTTTCTCGCATCCTCATCAACGGAATCGCATAGAAAGACCGGCGAAATATAGGTATACATGTGCCCGGAACCGATATGAGCCATATCCATTCCGGCATTGTAGGCATATTCCTTACATTGCTCAAAAACCTCCATGGTCAAGTGGGGCACCGCGAAGACAAATAAAAACTCTTCCTGATGGGTTGACCATAGCTGATTGGAATGAAATAGAAAGTATTTCTCCGCTTTTTCATAATATTCGCACACCGCGCTAAGTTCTGCCCCGCAGGGCAAGACCGGCTTTTCCAAATGTACCGCTTCCCGAAGCCCTTCGCCCGGCGTTTCCTCGATCCCATCGAAACGGGTGATGGTGTAGTACCGGCGATAGCCCGAAAGCAACCGTTCCACTGCTGCTTTTCGCTGTTCCATACTCTCTCCTTTCTATTCCATTGCTATCTATACAAAAATATCATATATAGATAAGCGAATTAGATGATGTATTGCCTAATTATACATGGTATAAGCCCAATTATATAATAGAAGATACTTATAAGGGGTTAAAAGAAATGTTGTATACAAATTTGGCATTTGCCATTTTATATGTGTACTCATTTGATACTTAATGGTGCTATTTAGTTAGAAGTGAGAAATGGTGGTGGCGGCGCACAAAATTTGGAAGTGCCGCAAAATATAAAAAGGTTATAATTCTACTAATTTCCTCTTTCTAACAGATCAAGAATAATGCCTGTCGCAGGGGTAAAAAGGTTATATAAGGTTATGAAACTTGCGGTAAGCACATAACCTTATATAACCTTTTTACCCCTGTGACAGGCCTTGCTCGTACTATGTTAGATGAAACCCATCAGCAGAATAATAACCTTTTAACCCTAAGGTACTTTATGATTCATATAATACCACCTTCATTCCTAACCGATTTCCCTCTTGCTATCTTATCCATTTATGCTATAATTAAATCGAAAATATTAAATTTAAAATATTCTATATGATAGTAGCTGGTGACTCGTGACTGGTGACTAGGAATGGAGCTCCCAAAAAGCTCATTCCAATCCCTAATCCCTAGGGCCTAGCTACTTACTCTCTTATTATTTTCATTTGTATGATATGCTAATGGTATATGGTATTCATTAAAGGAGTGTTACTATGATTACTGAAATTCATGATCAGGAAACGTTTGATACAGACATTACCCATCACGCAGGATATAGCCTGGTGGATTTCTGGGCCACCTGGTGCGGTCCCTGCCGCATGATGGCACCGGTCTTGGAAGCCGCTGATTCCGTACTGGGCGATCGCATCGCTTTCCATAAAGTGGATGTAGATGAAATGCAGGAACTGGCTGGCGACTTGGACATCATGTCCATCCCCACCATCATCCTTTTCAAAGACGGCGAAGAAGTGAACCGCTTCATCGGCGCCATGTCCCAGGAAGAATTCATCCAGCAAGTGGAAAATAGCTTGGACTGAAAAGGGTATTGGTTGCTGCATCCGATGACGACAATTTCTACTAGACCGCCTATCTAGTGGCTGGTCATTAATTCACTTCTTTCAGCAGTAAGGAACTAAATGAGCGATTGTTGTTGGTTGTTAGTTGTTAGTTGTCTGGCTCCAAACAACCAACAACTAACAACAATGAGTGCAAAGGTATTTTCAGGATAGCTCGTGTTTCTATGCATTTGATTTCCAAAATTTCACTGCATATATTCAGTAAATATCGAGCGTATGAATTATTGACCAGCCACTATCTAAAGGTTATGATTCTACTGATTTCAATTGAATAACAAAGAAATACAACCGCTACAATCAAGGGTATAAAAGGTTATGCACTTGATTGTAGCGGTTTTGTGTCATTAGCCATAATTTCGCTAGAAATTACAAGGTTCTGAAGGTTCTAAGGGTTCTGAAGGTTTCTCGAACGTGCCAATTGACGCTAGCGGTAACCGTCATTTCGACCGATCGTATTTGTGCTTGATGAGATAGCAGTCGCGAAGCACCATGTGCCCCTGAGTGGAGAAATCTCTCAGCACTAGCGGCAAAGGCTTAATGAATCCAATCATAACGGTGAGACTGTAATCCTATGTGTCATCAAGCCCTTCCCGCTGGTGCTGAGAGATTTCTCCACTCTCCTACACATCCAGTTTCAAAAGTTCATCATCCCCTCGCACAAATACGACCGGTCGAAATGACGATGAGATAATACCACTAGCGTCAATCAGCACATTCGAGAAACGTCAAAATCTTCAGTACCCTCAGAACCTTCAGAACTACGAATTTCCTAATCCCTAGGGCCTAGCTACCAGTCACCAGTCACCAATTTCCCATAAAAAATGCGGCCCTCTATCATTCATGGGCCGCCACCACCATTTCTCACTTCTCACTTCTCACTTCTCACTGCATTTTTGACTTCTAGTCGAAAATATTAAAATTCAGTAAAAATATCAGCTTAGGAATTTATGAAAATATAATAAAAATGGGCTTGCGAAACCCAGTAAAGATGGTATAATACATACATAAGTTGACCGACGGTCAACTTAAAAGTTAGTTCTCAATGATGCCTCACTACTCCCCATAGTGACTGCATCGATCTATACCAAGCTATTCAAAGGAGGTGCCTCTGCTCTTTTTAATTTTTAGATTTTCTTGATAATAATTTACCCTCTCTCCTATAAGGATCCCCATCCGGTTTCCCCACCGGATGGGGATTCTTTTTGTTTTGGTCATTGGTGACTGGTGGACTGGTGACTAGGAAATACAAAGATTCCGCTGGTGTCACAACTACTAGCGATATCCTCGTATCCCCCAGTCACGAGTCACCAGTCCACCAGTCACCAACCTCCCCATCCCCTTGCCATACGTGGTATAATATGTCTTAATACTCTACTATTCACGCTTCGATTTGTTTATCAAATCAAGAAAAATTTAGCACCGGTGACTCGTGACTAGTGACTGGTGACTAGAATCTCATTTTTCTAGTCACCAGTCACTAGTCACCAGTCACACTTTTACAGTAAAGGAGCCCTTCATGATTATTACCATTGCCCGCCAGAGCGGAAGCGGCGGATATACGGTGGGAAAAATTTTGGCCGACAAGTACGGCATCCCCGTATATGACCAGAACAGTCTATCAAAACTAGCCAAAGAACGAGGCATCTATGACAAGATGCGAGGATTCTTCGACGAATTTCCTGTCAATTCTCTCATGTATGCCCTGTCCATGGATTTTAGAAATAAGAAATTCACGGAACCGGAGCGTGATGCGTTGGAGCATCTCATTTCTGACCATGACTTTGTTCTCATTGGTCGCTGCGGCAACTATATTTTCAAAAAACGCCCAGACTGCGTGTCCGTCTTTGTCCACGGCGAATTGGATTATCGGGTCTGGTACAAAACCCAGCTGCTCCATATCAGTCAGAAAGAAGCCCTGGAAATCATTCATAGAGCCGACGACAACCGCCTGGCTTACCATCGCTACTACACCGGCACCATTTGGGGCGAAGCGAAGAATTACGATATTTCCATCGACACCTCCCGCATCGGCCACCAAGCCGCGGCCAATCTCATTGACCAATATATCCAAAACGTCAAAGAAGCACAAAAACGAACGGAACCGTTTTATCCGTTGAAATGAATGCGTCATTGATTCGTTTTTGATAAAAGTGCGTAGTGCGTAGTGAGTAGTGGTGGAAGGGGCGCATCAAATAATATAGCGCCCCAATACCCCTTTTTAATAAAGTAGGCTGTCAGCAGTAAGCAGTTGACAGTATCTGTACACTGCTTGCTGCCCACTGCTAACGTTTGGCCAAAATCGGCGAGCATATAGAAATGTACTCCGTGATATATGACATAATTCATATAAAAGTAATGCAGCGCGCTCGCCGGCCACCATTACGCACCACGCATTACGCACTACGCATTTCTAACATAATAACAATAAGAAAGGAAAATCATGGGTTATTTACAACAATTTGGATACATTTTGATGATATCCTTTGGAGGCGAGATTCTCCATTCCCTGCTGCCGCTCCCTGTGCCGGCCAGCATTTATGGCATCATTCTGCTATTTCTTCTTCTGTACTGTAAAATTCTTCGGGTATCTCAGATCCGAGATGCTTCTATGTTTCTCATTGAAATCATGCCCATTCTCTTCATCCCTGCGGCGGTGGGCCTCATGAATTCTTGGGATCTCATTTCCTCTGCTATGATGGAATACATCGCCATCACCGTACTGGCCTTGGCAGCTGTCATGATTGTGGCGGGTCATTTCACCCAGTTTGTTATCAAACACACAGGAGAAAATAAAGAATGAATGATTTCATACAACACTCCGCTTACCTGGCCGTCTTTATCAGTCTGTTTACCTTCTGGCTGGGTACCAAGGTATTTGCCAAATTTCATAACCCATTATGTAATCCCCTTCTGATTTCAGTGCTCCTGGTGATTGGATTTCTGAAACTAACTGGTATGGATTATAAAACCTATAACGAAGGGGCCAATTACATCAATTACCTACTGACCCCGTCTACCATCTGCCTGGCGGTTCCGCTGTATGAACAGATGAAACTGCTGCAGCAAAACTACAAAGCCATTTTCCTGGGCATCCTTTCCGGGGTTATCACCGGCATGACCGCGGTGTTCCTGCTCTGCCTGGCCTTCGGCTTTGACCACGCATCCTACGTGACCTTGCTGCCGAAGTCCATCACCACCGCCATCGGCATGGGCCTGTCGGAAGAATTGGGCGGGTACGTGTCCATCACTGTGGCTGCCATCATTGCTACAGGGATTTTAGGAAATATGATCGGTGAATACATCTGTAAATACGCCGGCATCAAAAACCCCATCGCCAAAGGCATCGCCCTAGGCACTGCCGCCCATGCTATGGGCACCGCCAAAGCCATGGAAATGGGGCCCGTCGAAGGGGCCATGAGTTCCCTCTCCATCGTGGTATCTGGGGTATTTACGGTAGCGGGAGCGTCTTTTTTTGCAATGCTTATCTAAGTGGTTTTGGAGTGCGTAATGCGTAGTGCGTAATGAAGGAAGGGGCGCATCATATTTGGAAGCGCCGCATGTTTTATAAAGGTTATTATTCCGCTGATTTCTTTTTCAAAACATATAGAAGTTTTGGCTTATTCCAGCTTAAAAAGGTTATAAAGGGTTATGTGATTTCGTTAGTCTCATAACCCTTTATAACCTTTTTAACCTTATCGCCAATGGTAAATGCTATATGTGAGAAAAAAGAAAACGGCAGAATAATAACCTTTTATATTTTGGGGCGCTATATAATTTGATGCGCCCCTTCCACCATTACGCACTACGCACTTCGCACTTCGCACTCCAAATCCGCTATCCGTTATACTTTCTACCAACATTCCACGCTTTCCCCACCGTATCACCCAGTTGGATGTAGGTGCCGTGGACGGCGTCGAAGGTAATCGGTTTCAATTTAACTGGATCGATTTTTCCATCTGTCAGGATGCAATCATCGGCTAGAATATTCACGATGTCTCCTACGATGTGGAAATCTTCTCCCACTTGGGTGATTTTTGCTACTTTGCATTCAAAAGTAAGAGGATATTCGGTAATTACCGGTGCCTGTACGTGTTCGCTCTTGACCGTATGGAGCCCGGCTTTTTCAATTTTTCCTTCCACTTGGTGGGCACTGACCATGCCCAGGTAGTCCGATTCTGCCATGGTCGAAACGGTAGCCATGCTGACGGTGAAATCGCTGCCGCCGCGAATGTTGTCAGTGGTCAAATGATGGTGATCCAACATGAAACCAATCTGGTTCGTATCGTAAATACCGCCCCAAGCAGCCACCATGGCATCGGCCTTTTCGTCTTTGTCATAGGTAGCAATCACCAGCACAGGCTGTGGATAAATAATAGAAGCAGGTTTCAAATTTGTTTTCATTGTATGTCTCCTTGATTTGAATTCGGTGACTAGTGACTCGTGACTGGTGACTGGTTATTTTTCGATGATACGGTTCGTGTCACAGCTGTTAGCGACTAGCTGCTAGCAACTAGCCGGCTAGCAGCTAGTCGCTAACAGCTAGTTGCTACGACGCTTGCATATTTTCGTATTTCCCAGTCACCAGTCACTAGTCACCAGTCACCCTTTACCGTCCCATTGTCTTCTTCAAATTCTTCAAGAACCGATCGACAATGCGCTGATAGGCTCCCTGGGGATTGCTGCCGGAGACGTTGGTTCTGGCGTCTTCGCTGGAGGCAATCAAATTTCCGGTCTTGGTGTCATACCATTCAAAGGTGACGGTCACATCACAGTAGGGAATGTACTGGTCAGGAATAAAAACAGGATAGTTTTCGGTGCGATATGAGTCATGCCATTTCCCATCTTTGTCTTTCCAGCTTTCCTTGATTTCTCTGGTTTTCCATTCCATGTGAGCCGGTTCGAGATAAGAATCAATCACGTAAGTGGTCAGCCGAGGCAGAATATAAATAGAAGCCCCCGCATCGATGGCAGCCTGCGGAATGGCTACGCCATGGGTATCCGATGCTTCCTCTTCCGATGCTTTTTCCACCTGTCCTGGCAGAATGGCTCTGGACGTTTTCGGTGTTTCTACCACCACGTTGATATTTTTCACTGCATTGGCCCGCTTCACCAATTCTTCTTTCAAGGTCCGTTCCTTGGCCGCACTTTCGATGGACACGTCAGACGTATCCAGTTCCGCCAAGTACACCGTCCGCACTTGCTTGAACGGGTAGCTGCTGTCTTCCCAAGTGGTATACTCCGCATGAGCCACCGATAGAGACAGCATACAAAATAACAGGGTCAATACTGTCATGAATTTTGTTTTCATCATCGTTCCTCACTTTCTATGGAAACACATACTCTCCTTGCCTTTATTATAAAGGGAAAAGAGAGGGATGGAAAGGGGAAATTGGTGACTAGTGACTAGTGACTGGTGACTGGGAAATATAGTGCTACCGCTAGTGTCACAGCAGCTAGCAGTTAGCTTCTAGCTGCTAGCCGGCTAGTGGCTAGTAGCTAGGAGCTAACAGCTGTGACACTAGCGGTATTCTCGTTCCCAGTCACCAGTCACTAGTCACCAGTCACGATCCTTCAAATACCGTATAAACGTCTTAGTCAAAATGGTCTGCCGTTCCTCGGGCAGGGCGGCGATGCCTAGGGTGCGGTATTTCATGGGATAGAGGGGGCGAATGGCTAGATTGAAATTGAAATTCCGAAGCACCAAATCGGTCATGATGGTGATGCCGAAGTTATTTTCCACCATGGACATAATGGAAGAGTCCGATTCCAAAGTGTAGCGGATGTGAATTTTCTTCAAATAGTCCTTCAGCACCGCCAGGATATCGTTATCGGAGCCTTTGATAGGAAAGATGAAAGGCTCTTTTTGCATGTCCTCCAGGGTCAGCGTTTCTTTTTCCGCCAACTGATGGTGAGGCGGCAGGACCGCCATCAATGGGTCCTGGTAGAGAGGAATGAAATCCAATTTCTCATCCACTGGCGCAGACAGAAAGCCGCAATCGATTTTCCCCACTTTGATTCGTTCTGCCACGTCATCATAATCGCCTTCAATGAGTTCAAATTCTACCTGGGGATATTTCTTCTGAAATCCCCGGATGATTTGAGGCACCCACTGGGCCGATACGCTGGCAAAGGTTCCAAGGCGAAGCACGCCGGCCACCACATGGTTCACTTCATAAATGGCTTGGGCAAGACCTCGTTGGTCATTCACCAGTTGCTGGATGTAAGGAAATAAATATTTCCCATTTTCCGTCAGCGTCACCCCACTGGCACTTCGCAAAAATAAAGATACCCCAGTCTCCTTTTCCAGCGCCGCCACGGCATGACTGATCCCCGCCTGGGTGTAGTGCAACACTTCCGCTGCTTTGGTAATATTTCCCACCTCTGCCACTTTGAGAAATATTTCGTATCGATTGAGATTCATAGGCCATAACTTTCCTGCATGTCTGTCATGCAAAACATTCTCTTTTACTATTTCCTGCTATGAGTATAATGAATTGTATCATGCAAAGCAAGCAAATTTAGTGCGTAATGCGAAGTGCGTAGTGCGTAATGAAGGCGGCGAGCCACGCTGAATTGCTCTTATACAGATATATTCATTTACCACTGAATTCGTTTCTATATGCTCGCCGTTTTCTTATATGCGGCAGACAGTAGGCAGTTGGCAGTACACAAATACTGCCAACTGCTTACTGCTCACTACCTACTTTATATAAAAAGAGCTGGGGCGCTTCTTGAATTGTGCGCCCCTTCCA
>DBLC01000078.1:10747-12728 GCA_002297935.1 Dialister sp. UBA734 | reverse complement strand
GCACTTCGCATTACGCATTGAATCAACAAGGAGAATCAATATGACAGCAATCAAATCTGCAATCGCTCAATTTCATACCTGTACCGGCCTGTCGGTTCGGCAGGCGGACTTTCTGGTGGTATTGGCTACCATGGCTTGGGGGAGTTCTTACTTGCTCATGAAAATCGGCTTGGCTGATATCCCGCCTTGCTCTTTGATTTTTCTCCGGTTCGGCATCGCGTTTCTGGTGACGGGCCTTCTTTTCTTCAAAAAGATTATTTCCACCCCCAAGGAAACACTGCTCCATAGTGCCATCTTAGGATTTCTGCTATTTTGTCTCTTTGCCATCCTGATGTACGGCATGGAAACCACCACCACCCAGAACGCAGCTTTCCTGTGCAGTACCACCATTGTGATGGTACCTATCATGCAAGGCGTGCTGGCACGGAAAATGCCCAGTCCGATCTGCTTCATCGGTGTAGCCACCACCATGGTAGGCATTGCGCTTCTGACCTTGCAGCATTCCTTAACGTTCCAGTGGGGCGATATGTTTTGCTTAGGCACCGCCTTTCTCTACGGCTGCCACATCTTGGTCATTGCTCGCTTCGCCCCAAAAGCGGACAGTTTGCAACTGGGCATCTGGCAACTGGGTTTTGCAGCCCTCTTCGGCCTGCTGGGCACCATCGCCTGGGAAACACCGGCTCTCCCTGCCACCCAAACTGAATGGGGCGCCATCCTGGGCCTGGCCCTTCTCTGCAGTGCGTTCGGGTTCATTATGCAGACCATTGCCCAGAAATACACCTCCGCGGACCACGTGAGCCTCATTTACTCCTTGGAACCTGTCTTCGCCACCTTCTTCGGCTTCGTCTTCTTACACGAAATCCTCTCCCTGCAAGGCGGACTCGGTGCTGCTTTGATTTTAGGAAGCGTTGTGATGACAACGATATTGAAAAAGAGTGCGTAGTGCGTAATGGTGGTAGCGGCGCACAAAATTTGGAAGCGCCGCATATGTTATAAAAGGTTATTATTCTGCTACTTTCGTTTTTCTAACATATTAAAAATACGGCTTACAACAAGGTTATACAGGTTATACATGGTTATGTGATTGCGTCAGTTTCATAACCATGTATAACCTTTTTAACCTTGTTGTAAGCCGTAACTGTTCTATGTTTGAAAAAGAAATCAGCAGAATAATAACCTTTTATCCTATCCGTATCTTCTCTATGTTACTCAAAACGTCTCGCGCCTATTTCTTATGATTTCCATACAAATCATAGGATACGGCATTTTCGTCGTAGCGGTTCATGCGGACTGGTCGTTTATCTGCATAGCCTACGGCGATGATGCAGAAGGGATCCAGGTCGGTGGAAATATCCAGAATGTGGCAGAGGTGAATCTTTCTATCCTGGTAGGGATAGACCTGCATCCACAGGGTGGAAAGGCCCAGGTGTTCTGCTTCGATCAGAATGTTCTGTGCAGCGGCGGCGCAGTCAAAAGTCCATTCCTGAGGGAAGCTGACTCCTTCTTTTTTCCCTACAATGACGATGGCAGCCGATGCTTTCCGGGCCGGGCCAGCAATGATGCTGTTGTGAGAAATGGCTTTGACCAAGTCTTCTCTAGTGACGATAATGAAATCTCTGGATTTCTGATTGCCTACGGCTCTGGCCTGCATACCTGCTTTTACCAAAGTCAGAAGCTGTTCTTCCGGTACCGGTGTCAGTTCTTTGAAGAATCGGCAAGTTCCGCGTTTGAAAATTTCGTCCATGGTCTCTCCTCCTATACATGAATACGCTGTATTATTATTATCTTTCTTGTCTTCATTATACCATACCGGACTCTTCGTTGTTGGTTGTGAGTTCTAGGAGGGAGGTATAGATAAAACTTATAACCTAAACGGTTCTGGGGTTATGATTTCATTAGCATAACATATCACGAATTTCGCTATACTAAGGAAACGCTGATTTAATCAAAGAGTTTGAAATTATATGAATTTTTATCCAAA
>DBLC01000078.1:0-10711 GCA_002297935.1 Dialister sp. UBA734 | reverse complement strand
TCCTCGCTTTGAATAAAAATTCAAGAATAATTTCAAACCATGATTAAATCAGTGTTTCCTAAGGTTCTGGAATCACGATTTCTCTTGCGCAACATATCCCCAATCTGGCTATACTAGGGTTCTGGATGAATGACTTCGCTGGAACAACATATCACCATTTCCGCTATGCTAAGGTTCTGATTGTATTCATTTCAAATACAAAAGAACCTTTGTATACACAGTTCTACTCTTTGTTTTTCCAACCATCTCATCGCTACAGAACCTTTGCATACACATTCTCACCCTCTGTTTCTCCAGCCATCCCGCCGCTACAGAACCTTTGCATACACATTCTCACCCTCTGTTTCTCCAGCCGTCCCATCGCTACAGAACCTTTGCATACATACTCCCACTCTCTGTTTTTCCAACCATCTCACCGCTACAGAACCTTTGCATACACATTCTCACTCTCTGTTTCTCCAGCCGTCTCGCCGCTACAGAACCTCCTCACTGCAATAAAAAGAACCGCAACATAACGTTGCGGTTCTTTTTATTTGCCTTAGATGGATTTGGTTGCTCTGAGGCGTGTAATAGCACGCTGCAAAGCCAACTTTGCACGATCCATATCGATATCGCTATTATGAGACTGAATTCTGTCTTCTGCGCGTTTCTTGGCAGCCTGGGCACGGGCTACGTCGATGTCGCCAGCCAGTTCGGCCAGTGGAGCTACGACGTTGACCTGATTGCCTTTATTTTCCAGGAATCCGCCGAATACAGCGACTCTATCTTCATTTGCTCCTTTTTTAATGCGTACTACGCACATAGTCAGAGCAGCAGCGAGAGGAAGATGGCCTTTCTGTACTGCAAATTCGCCATCTTCTGCACGAGCAACCACCATGTCTACGCCGTCATTCTGATAAATCGGGCCGTCTGGACTGATGACTTCCACGTGCATCGGATTAGTAAGGGTATCAGCCATGGCTTATTCCCCTTTCTTCATCTTTTCAGCCTTTTCGATTGCTTCATCAATTGTGCCGACCATGTAGAATGCACCTTCAGGCATATCATCATGCTGGCCTGCGAGGATTTCCTTGAAGCCTCTGATGGTTTCCTTCAGTGGTACATATCTACCTGGGGAGCCTGTGAACTGTTCAGCTACGAAGAACGGCTGAGACAGGAATCTCTGAATCTTTCTTGCACGAGCAACGATGACTTTGTCGTCGTCAGAAAGTTCTTCCATACCGAGGATGGCGATGATATCCTGCAGTTCTTTGTAACGCTGCAGAATAGCCTGTACGCCGCGGGCTACTTCGTAGTGTTCCTGACCCAGTACGTTTGGATCGAGGATACGGGAAGTGGAGTCCAGCGGATCTACTGCCGGGTAAATACCAAGTTCTGCGATAGAACGGTTCAATACGGTGGTAGCATCCAAGTGGGTGAATACGCCTGCTGGAGCCGGGTCGGTCAAGTCATCGGCTGGTACGTATACAGCCTGAATGGAAGTGATGGAACCGGTCTTGGTAGAGGTGATTCGTTCCTGGAGTTCGCCGATATCGGTAGCCAGGGTTGGCTGGTAACCTACTGCGGATGGCATACGGCCGAGCAGTGCGGATACTTCGGAACCTGCCTGTACGAAACGGAAGATGTTATCAACGAAGAGCAGTACGTCCTGACCCTGTTTATCACGGAAGTATTCAGCCATGGTCAGACCAGTCAGAGCAACTCTCATACGTGCTCCCGGTGGTTCGTTCATCTGGCCGTATACCAGTGCTACTTTGTTCAATACGCCGGAGTCTTTCATTTCGCCCCAAAGGTCGTTGCCTTCACGGGTACGTTCGCCTACGCCGCAGAATACGGAGCAGCCGTCGTGTTCGGTTGCGACGTTGTGAATCAGTTCCTGAATCAGGACTGTTTTACCTACGCCTGCGCCGCCGAACAGACCGATTTTACCGCCTTTTGCGTATGGGCAAATCAAGTCTACGACTTTGATACCGGTTTCGAAAATTTCAGCTGCCGGGGACTGGTCTTTGAAGGCCGGTGCCGGGCGGTGAATTGGCCAGTAGTCAGATGCCGGCACTTTTGTCGGATCGTTATCTACTGTCTGTCCGAGAACGTTGAAAATACGTCCAAGGCAGCCGTCGCCTACCGGTGCAGCAATTGCACGGCCGGTGTCGACTGCTTTCATTCCACGTACCATGCCATCTGTGGAGCTCATTGCTACGGCACGAACGACGCCGTCGCCCAGGTGCTGCATGGTTTCACAGATAACATCAACAGGAACGCCGGATTTATCATCTTTTACATGGATTGCGTTATAGATAGCAGGAAGTTCTTTGTCATCATCGAAGGCAATATCTACGACTGCGCCGATGATCTGAACAACTTTACCTACCTGCATCTCCTGTTCATTTGCCATGAAGAAGCATTCCTCCTTAAATTCTTTATGCTGGTTTATTCAAGCGCAGCTGCGCCGCCGACGATTTCGGAGATTTCGTTGGTAACCTGAGCCTGACGAGCTTTGTTGTAGGTCAGGTTGAGATCTGCGATTCTTTCGGTTGCGTTGTCGGTTGCAGCGGACATAGCTGCCATTCGGCTTCCCAGTTCGGAAGCAGCAGACTGGAGCATGGCGTTGTAAACCTGCACTTGTACATATTCCGGGAGCAGTTTGGAAAGAACAGTGCCTGCATCTGGCAAGAAGATGTATTCGTCATCGCCAGTGGCTGCTGTATCTGCTCCGTCTGCTTCATCAACCGGTGCTTCTACAGGAAGTAATTTCTGTACTTTCACCTGCTGACGGAGAGCAGTGATGAATTTCGTATAAATAATGTAAACTTCATCGACTTCTTCTTTGGAGAAGTATTCTACCATTTCCTTTGCCAGGTCGATAGAGTTCTGAGCCGATGGTTTATCAGAAAAGCCGAAATGATAGGAATCCAGGTCAAAGCCACGGAATTTCAGGTAGTTTCTACCCTGTTTGCCGCACACATAAAGTGCATACTCTGACCGATCCTTACCGGAGATTTCCTGCATGGTCTGCTTCATAACATTGGAGTTATAAGCACCGGCGAGGCCTTTATCTGCACTGATAATGAGATATCCGACCTTTTTCACTTTGCCAGTTCTGAAGAGCGGGCTGGTGAAACCGGGTGTTACCGAAGAAGCACGGCGCAGAAGCTCTCCGATTTTTTCAGCATAGGGACGGGAGCCGTTTGCTTTTTCTTCTGCTTTGCGCAGACGGGCTGCGGCTACCATCTTCATTGCTTTTGTGATCTGCTGGATGTTGGTGACAGATTTAATGCGCCCTTTTATATCACGCGTACTTTCCAATCAGATCACCCCTCTACCGTTTCAGACTTTTTTGCGTTGTAGCGTTCTTTGAATTCAGCAATAGCAGCTTTCAGTCTTTCTTCGTTTTCATCGGTCAGTTTCTTGTTCTTCACGATGTCTTCGCCGATTTCCGGATGGCTGCTATGGAGGAATGCGAGAATCTGATGTTCAAAATCAACGACTTCGCTGACTTCGATATCATCCAGATATCCGTTAACCGCTACGTAGATAGCCTGTACCTGGTCTTCGACCGGATATGGGGTATACTGTGGCTGTTTCAGGATTTCTGTGGTTCTCTGACCACGGTCGATCTGTGCCTTGGTAGCTGCGTCCAGGTCGGAACCGAACTGTGCGAATGCTGCCAATTCTCTGTACTGAGCCAGATCCAGACGCAGGGTACCTGCGACCTGTTTCATAGCTTTGATCTGAGCAGAGCCGCCTACACGGGATACAGACAGACCTACGTTGATAGCCGGACGGATACCGGAATAGAACAGTGCTGTTTCCAGGTAAATCTGGCCATCGGTAATGGAAATAACGTTGGTTGGAATGTATGCACCTACGTCGCCTGCCAGGGTTTCAATGATTGGCAGTGCGGTGATGGAGCCGCCGCCCAGTTCTTTGGACAGACGAGCTGCACGTTCCAGCAGTCTGGAATGCAGGTAGAATACATCGCCTGGGTATGCTTCACGTCCTGGTGGACGACGGAGCAGCAGGGACATGGCACGGTATGCTACAGCGTGTTTGGACAGATCATCATAAATGATGAGGACGTCTTTGCCCTGATGCATGAAGTATTCAGCGATGGAGACACCAGAGTATGGTGCCAGGTACTGCATCGGGGAACCTTCAGATGCGCCTGCATGGACGATGATGGAGTAATCCATAGCGCCAGCCTGTTTCAGTTTTTCGTATACACGAACAACGTTGGAGTTTTTCTGGCCAATGGATACATAAATACAAATGACATTCTGACCTTTCTGGTTCAGGATGGTATCGATACCAATAGCGGTTTTACCAGTACCACGGTCACCGATGATAAGTTCACGCTGACCACGGCCGATCGGAACCATGGAGTCGATAGATTTCAGACCTGTCTGCAGCGGTACATTAACTGGCTGTCTGTCAGCAATGCCCGGTGCTTTAATTTCAATGTCGCGGTATTCGGAAGCTTTGATTTCGCCTTTGCCATCGATTGGCTGTCCCAGTGCGTTAACTACGCGGCCGATAACGCCGTCGCCTACCGGAACCTGCATCAGACGGCCAGTTCTTTTAACTGTGTCGCCTTCTTTGATGGTTTCAGAACGGCCCAGAAGAACGGCACCTACGTTGCTTTCTTCCAGGTTAAGAGCCATGCCGTATACGCCGTTAGGCAGTTCCAGCAATTCGCCGGCCATGCAGTTTTCCAGCCCATAGATATGAGCAATGCCGTCGCCGACTTCAAGAACTGTACCAACTTCATCGACATTGAGGTCTACTTTGTAGTTTTCAATCTGTTTCTTAATGACAGATGTAATTTCATCTGAACTGATTTTCATTTCCTAGAAGTCACCTCAATCTCTTTGCATCATAATAGCTTTCAGTGTCTGCAGCTGTCTGGCTACGGACCCATCGATCAGGCGGTCGCCCACTTGAACGGTGAAGCCGCCAATCAGCGCTGTATCCACTTTCTGCTTCAGGACAATCTTCTTGCCTGTAATTTCAGAGAGTTTCGCTTTCAGTGCTTCCACCTGGGATTTGGTCATCGGAAGTGCAGAAGTAACCACTGCTTCTTCAATGCCCATGCCATGGTGTGCCAAGGTGGTGAATACATCCACCATCGGCAGGAAGTCAGTAATGCGGTCTCTGTCGATTACGACAAAGCAGAACTGCAGAACGACAGGCTGAACCTTATCTGCAAATATTTTTTTAATAGTATCTTTCTTGACATCCTTTGCAAGCAGAGGATGGAAAAGGATTTCCTTAAGATCCGCATGTTCTTTAATAGCATCAGCGATCAAATGGAGATCTTCTTCTGTTCTTTCCAAGCTGTTTTGTTCAGCAGCAATTTCATAGATGGCGCGACCGTATTTCTTTGCAAGGATTACGTTCTTATCCATGATTATTTACCTGCTTTTTTAGCATCCAGCTTTGCGATGCTTTCTTGGATGAGCCGGTCATTTGCATCCGGCGTCATGTTCTTGCTGATGATCTTGGCTGCAATATCACAGGAAAGGACTGCTACCTGTGCCTTCAGATCTTCCAGAGCATCCTTGCGTTCTCTTTCGATCTGCTGCGTAGCCTGTTCTTTTGCTTTAGCGATAGATGCATGGGCTTCATCAATCTGTGCCTGCGCCTGCACCTTGGCTTCTTTGACTGCTTTGTCCACAATTTCCTGAGCCTTAGCCTGTGCGTCTCTCAGCTGAGCTTCATAGCTGACTTTCAGTTCTTCAGCAGCAGCTTTGGACTGGGCAGCAGCGTCCAGGTCGTTTTTAATGCGTTCTTTGCGGGCATCCAGTACTTTCAGTACCGGCTTGTAGCAGAAATGACCAAGAATAGCACAGAGAATAATAAAGTTGATGATCTGAATCAGCAGTGTACCATTCAGTTCTACCAATTCGTTCCCTCCTTAGCTAATATCCCTTTGTATCAATGATACGCGGAAAATTATTTAATGAAAGGGTTAGCGAATACGAGAACCAGTGCAATAACGATAGCGATAATCGGAATAGATTCGATAAGGCCGATAGCAACGAGCATGTTGGTGAACAGCTTGCCTGCCATTTCTGGCTGACGGGTCATACCTTCGAGAGCTTTAGCAGCTGCTTTGGAATCGGAAAATGCTGCTGCAAGAGCTGCTGCTGCTGCAATAACTGCTGCGGCGATAAGGGAATACTGTGCGACGATTGTCTGATCCATAATGATAGTTCCTCCTAGAGAATTATAAAATGTTTTTGACCGCTTATCTCCCGTATTATGGTGTCGGGGAGAAAGCCTGATTGTTCCGTTTTGCGGACGGGACCGGGACCGTTTTTAAAAGCGGCGGCGCGCTCACCCTGTTTTCTCGATTCGATTAATCGATACTTTCCTTCATGTATACAGAAGTCAGGGTGGTGAAAATGTATGCCTGAACCAGACCGATGAATAATGAAACGGCGATCCAGATCATAGGTACAAGCCATGGGCAGAGGAAATACAGGATTTCCAACAGAATTTCACCTGCCAGGATGTTACCGAATAGACGCATTGCCAGGGTAATCGGCTTTGCCAGTTCTTCGATTAAGTTCATAATCACAAAGAGCGGGAATGGTTCAAAGAAGTGTTTAAACCAATGACCGAAACCTTTGCACTTAATGAAATAGAAGTGTGTAAGCAAAGAGCCAGCAATAGACAAACCCAATGTGGTATTCACGTCATTTGTCGGGGACGCTGTCAGATGTTCTGTCGGCAGAAGGCCGATCTGGTTGGCAGTGAAGATGAACAGGAACAGTGTCAGAAGGACTGTAGATACCTGGCGGTATTTCGAACCGACGTTGCTTTCAAACTGAGAGCAAAGACCTTCAAACACCATTTCAATCATGTTCTGCCACCCTCCGGGGATTAGTGCTCTGCCTCTGGTAGCTGCAAATACGGCAATAAAGACGATGATGGCGGTAAGCCACGTAGTAAAGATTGTATCCATATTCACAGACATACCAAATAACTGCTGCACAACATGTGTACCCGTATGAAGATGCATATTCTCACCCCCTTTCTCTTACAAGGATATCAAGAAAACTACTCCTTAATTAAACCGACCAATCGCTCCCCAAGAGTGGCGATGGGCAGTGTAAGTAAGCCACCTAAAAAGGCCAAGATGTTGAACGGACTGAAAATGACCGCCACACAAAAACCTATTTCCAATATAAAGCGAAGCATGGTAAAAGCGACCAGACGATGTCCGATGAATTCGACTTCTCTCTTGGCTTTTTCCCATTGGTTAAATTTGAAAAGCATAAATTTGAAAAAAAAGATATGAAATAGGCTACCTAATCCCCAGGCGATGCCATACTCCCAGCCCTTCCAGAGAAATAAAATCACTGTGCCCAGAAGACAAAGCACCCACAGGTACTTTGTGATTCGTTTCGCATAATGAGGAAAAGTTAAATCGAAGTTCATATCATTTCTTACCTAATATTTGTTTAATTACAGACCATAACCCACTGACCGCTCCCAAGATGGAGAAGAAAATCAGTCCCCATGGGTTTGTCCCCAACCATTCGTCCAGTTTGAGCCCCAGCCATACGCCTACACCGATAGAAACCAGAAGGGTCATGCCTGCCCCAGAGGCAACGGCGATACTTCGCAGCGGATGCCAATCATCCGCAGGTTGTTTTCCCTTTTTTTCCATCTGATTTCTCTCTGCTTATCTGAAAAAATGGCACGTTAAATACAGCATACGAAAATGTACCACTACATTATAGCATAGGACTTTTTACTTGGCTATAAATTTAGTAGGTTTTTTATCACTTAATCCTTCGATATAGAGAAGAGCATCGGCAATTCGTTCTGCGGAGTGCCCATCGCCGTAAGGATTGACCGCTTCTGCCATGGCTTTGTATTCTTTTTCATCGGTCAGCAGTTTGTAAGCGGTTTCATAAATCCGTTCTTCATCGGTGCCAACCAATTTAACCGTGCCCGCTTCCACAGCTTCCGGACGTTCTGTGGTATCTCGAAGAACCAGAACCGGTTTGCCCAGGCTCGGTGCTTCTTCCTGGATGCCGCCGGAATCGGTGAGCACAATGGCACTTCTAGCCATGAGGTTGGTAAATGGTTCGTATTCCATCGGTTCTACCAAATGAACCCCCGGTACACCTTCCAATTCTTCTTCTACGGCTTCCCGAACCAGGGGATTTCTATGCACCGGGAAAACCACTTCTGTGTCCGGCAGCGCTTCTACCAAACGGCGAAGAGCCCGATACACCTGATGCATCGGAGCCCCCAGGTTTTCCCGGCGATGGGTGGTGACAAGAATGACTCTCTTATGTTCTTCAATGGCTTCAATTTCCGGATCTTCGAAATGGTAATCTTTCTTCACCGTAGAGAGGAGCGCATCAATGACCGTATTTCCGACGACGTAAATGTTTTCGTCTTTTTTATTTTCACGAAGCAAGTTCTGACGAGCTGTTTCAGTGGGCGCAAAGTTCACATTGGACAGCACCCCAGTGAGCTGGCGGTTTGCTTCTTCCGGGAATGGGGAAAGCAAATTGCCGGTGCGAAGACCTGCCTCCACGTGACCAATTTTAATCTGCTGGTAGAAAGCAGCCAAAGCGGCGGTGAAGGTGGTGGTGGTATCGCCGTGGACCAGTACGTAGTCCGGCTTTTCCTTTTTCAGCACGTCTTCCAGGCCGCGAAGCACCCGGGCGGTGATGTCGTACAGGGACTGGCCGCTCTTCATGATGTCCAAATCATAGTCTACAGGAAGCTGAAATAAATCTACTACCTGATCGAGCATTTCTCTATGCTGCGCCGTCAGGCAGACTTTGGTATCAATGTCAGGGCGCTTCAAAAGCTCTTTCACCACCGGTGCCATTTTGATGGCTTCCGGACGAGTACCGAAAATGGTCATTACTTTAATCATGATAATCTATGTGTTCCTCTCTTATGAAAATGCATGGGGTGACTGGTGACTAGTGACTGGTGACTAGGGAAATAGAATCCCAGTCACGAGTCACCAGTCTACCAGTCACTAGTCTTTCTTTTCCTTCCTCTTTGCCAGTTGGTACGGGGAGGGCACGATTTCTTTCATTACGCCCAATTTCTTAGCCCAAAGTAGGAAGAGTATCAAGGCAACTGCCACAATAGCTATGCCAACCCACAGGGATAAGTGAATCACCACCAGGGCCACGCAGGAGAAAAAGGCGGTCAGGGCATACATGATGAGTACCACTTGCTTCTGATTCAGCCCTTTGGCTAACAGACGATGGTGGAGATGGTTTTTATCAGGAGAAAAAATCGGAACGCCGCTGGATTTCCGGCGAACGATGGCCAGCAGCGTATCGGTAATCGGAACAGCCAGGGCCAAGAGCGGCACAATCAGAACTGCGGCGGCAGCGGTTTTCATAGAACCCATGACCGACACCGACGCAATGATGTAGCCCAGGAACATGGACCCCGTATCGCCCATGAAAATCTTGGCAGGGTTAAAGTTGTATTGCAAAAAAGCAAGACACGCACCGGTCATCGCTACCATAGCAGCGGCTGCTACCCACTGCCCCATCTGGAACGCCAAAAGAGCAATTGCAATGGACGCGATGGTGGCAATCCCAGCGGCCAGTCCATCCAGGCCGTCGATGAGATTCACCGTATTCACAAAACCAATGATCCAGAAAATGGTAAGAGGCAGAGAAATGATTTCCGGTAAATAAAGAATTCCCACACGAGGCAGATCTACCCATTCGATATTGATGTTAAAAATCACTACCGGAATGGCTGCCGCAATGATTTGCCCCAAAAGCTTCACCTTTGGCGGCAGGGAAATAATGTCATCGGCAATGCCCACCGCAATCAGGAACGTGGCTCCCAGCATGATGCCTACCATTTCATAGGAAAAACCAATGGTGGCAATAACGGAAACCATAAAGCCCGCATAAATTGCCAGGCCCCCTAAGCGAGGAATCAATCCATGATGCACCTTGCGGGCATCCGGCTTGTCCACCGCACCAATTTTAATGGCGAAGTTTTTCACCACCGGGGTCAACACAAACGTAACCACCAGGGCTACTAAAAACGTGAACGCATAGGCGAACAACGTAACACCTCCTAAAAAGACAACACTTCATCGTTATTGTAGCACAATTGGTAGCTAGTGACTAGAGAAAGCGGGAAATTCTATAAAGACACATGCAGACCTATGGATGCTGAGGAAAAGGTTATCATTCTACTGCTTTCGCTTGTATAACAAATTGCTGCCATCGTTATCGCAAGGTTATACAGGTTAAAAAGTGGTTATGCGATTCCGTTACTCCGATTCACCACTCAAATTTCCTATCTGTAAAACAGCGATTTCTTTCAACTGCATCTGTTGAAAATGATGGTTTTAAATACGAATGATAGGTCCGTAGGACATCACTCTCTTCATACCGTACTATTAAAAAAATCCGTATGATTGCTAACGTCATTTCGATCGGTCGTATTTGTGCGAAATGACGACTACGGCTAGAAGCACATTCGAGGAACCTGAGTAGCCTTAGAAACTTGAGTAACCTGAGCAACTTTTATCGCTATTGACACCGAAGAGACAAAGTTTAATGAAATTCTAACATGTAAATGTTCGTTTTTTGCGTAAAATTTTTGATTATATAGATAGAGGGATAAGTGAGAAGTACGCCGCTCGCGGCAAGCAGTAAGCAGCTGATCACTGCAAATTGCCAGCTGAAAACAGCCT
>DBLC01000110.1:6222-9327 GCA_002297935.1 Dialister sp. UBA734 | reverse complement strand
TATCATCTCATTCGGGAAACCTAAGAAACTTGAGAGGCCTGAGCAACCTGAGAAACTTCGTCACGAAAGGAATCATTACATATTTCGCTTAACTTAACATCATTGCGGTTAAGGGGGATATTCTTTTCTTGAAACCTTAAACCCATGCCATTTTCAAAATGGACTATGGGTGAATGAAGAACTCGGAAAGTAAACCCTAAACCTTTAGCCCTAGCGGTATTAGCACCTTCGAGTAACCTGAGAAACTTGAGCAACCTTAGCAACTTGAGAAACTTTTTGAGGAGGAAAATACTTGCAGTTTGAAGAAGAATTATTGGTCGATATGTCCCACCTGTCGGGAAAGGGATGGGGCGTACAGACCTGTGATATAGAGAAATACAAAGACGATATCCAAAGAGCCGCCAAAGAGGTGCAGCAGATTCGAACCACCGGGATAGGCCCCGATGGGAGCGAAGTGTTATTTCCTCACTTGCCCTATTTGCTGGAAGAAAATCGCCTGATTTCAGACGAAGAAAAAGAACGGCTGGTTCATTTGGACGAAGTAGCCAAGGACCAGGACGTGGTGGTTTCTATCGGCATCGGCGGTTCCTACTTGGGCAATCAGACGTTGTTTGACCTCTTTTGCGGGCCCTATTGGAATTTATATTCCAAAGAAGAACGCCAGGGCTATCCGGAAATGTATTTCGCTGGGCAGAACCTGGATCCCATCAGCTTGAAACATTTGGCAGATTGGATTCTCCGGCAGGCCAAGCAGGTTTGGTGGAAACAGAAAGTGCTCCTGGTGGTGATTTCCAAATCCGGCACCACTTTGGAACCGGTCATGGCAGAACGGTATCTGCGGGAACGGCTGGGCGAACAGTGCCAAGTGCGGGTCCTTGCCATCACCGATAAGGAAAAAGGCAAACTCCGCCCGTTGGCAGAAAAGAAACATTGGGAATGTTTCACCGTGCCTGATGGCATTGGCGGACGATTCAGCGTGTTCTCCCAAGTGGGACTGGTATTTGCCAAACTGGCCCATATTTCCATCGAGGACTTCCTATCTGGTGCTCGCATGGTGGAAGAAGCCTGCCAGTCCGAAGACATGGAATCCAATCCAGCCTTGCATTTGGCGGCTCTGAAATACATCGCCAAAAAGGAATACGGCATCGATGCAGAAATCATCATGCCTTACGGAGATCACCTGCGTTCTTTAGGCTGGTGGTATGCCCAGCTTCTGGGGGAATCGCTGGGGAAGAAACTGACCAATGACGGCAAAGAAATCCACTATGGCCGCATTCCGGTGGCCGCTGTAGGGACCACGGACATGCATTCTTTGACCCAGGAACACCAGGAAGGGAAGAACAACAAACTGGTTCAATTTATTTCCGTCCAAGAACCAGCCAATCACCTGGAAGTGCTTTGCGATGAAAAAGAAGAAAGCGGCATGGTGCCTATGGCGTACATGCTCGAAGCGGCCCGCCGTTCCGACGAAGAAGCCCTGGCCCAAGATGGCCGCATGAGCTGCTGCCTCACCATGAAACAACTGACCCCGTTCCACGTGGGGGCCCTCATGTATTTCTTCTTCCTTACCATCGCCTACGAAGGCGCCATGGCAGGCATCAATGCATTCGACCAGCCCGGCGTGGAAGCGTACAAAAAGATTCTTCACGAAGACCTGCGGCAGTATATTGTGAAACATAAGAAATAAGTTGTTGCTGGTTGTTAGTTGTTTGGAACCTAGCAACTTGATGCCAGAAGCAGAGAAGAGCGTGTCTTCTCTGCTTTTTCTTTGCACTTTTTAGGAAAACTGATTACAATAGTAAAAACCATGCGTTTAGGTAGGATTGGCTCCAACTGGTGTGAATTTAATTTAGCTATGGTTGTTGGTTGTCAGTTGTTAGTTGTTTGGCTCGAACAACCAACAACCAACAACTAATAACACATCATCATGTATTGTAATCAACGAGGTCTATTATGACACAAAATCAAGCAACACTCTTTTTCTTGGCAGAATACGGCGTCACTGCGGTGATTCTTCTTTTTTGCTACTTTAGAAAAAACTTTTTGGATATCCGGCGGGGGATTTCAAGGAAAACCTGTCTCAAGCGTTTGCCTTTCGTGGTCCTGGCCGCCGTGCTCGGTATCGCCTGCATGACGGGGATTTACCTTTTGCGTTGGGATCGGGAAACCACCATCATTGCCCTGGGGGTGGTGCAGCTCCTCATGACCGTTGCGATTGATACCCTCCTCTTCGCCTCCTGGATACAGCGCTACCAAGTATACCCTAGAGGGAAAGAATTGGTTACCGTGGTGATTCTCATGTATGCTGTGGCAGACCTGTTCATGCCCAGCGGCATCAAGTACGCCGTCCTGGTGGTGGGTACGGCGCTGGCATTGGGAATTCCGAATCAATGGAAATAGTTGAATGCATCATGGGTTTGAGGTTTATCTTCCGAGTCCATTATCCTCAAATGATAGGTCATGAAAGTGTCATTGGTTTAAGGTTTAAATGCAAAGCCCTAAACCCCAAAACCTTAAACCCATGCCGCTATTTATTTGTGCAGATTGCATCAAAAGAACCTAGAGCATACACCTAACAACCAACAACAGACAACCAACAACAAATTAGAAATAATGAAATTCTAATCTTCAAAATGTTCGTTTTTTTCACAAAATTTTTGATTATATAGATAGAGGGATAAGTGAGAAGTAAGCCGTTCACAGTAAGCAGTTGGCAGCCGATCACTGCAAATTGCCAGCTGAAAACAGCCTATTTTCCACTGTCGAACTAAAATTAATCAAAATCTAACGTGAGAATGTTCGTTTTTTTCCTCAATTTTCCGTTTATATAGATAGAGGGACATGAAGTCCGAGCTCGAAAGAGTCGTTTCAGAATCTGTCAAAGTTGGATTGTGCGCGCAACCATTTAAAGCAATCCGGCAGATGGAGAAAGGGACCATCTCTTTTATAGACTTCAAACCCTCGCCTCGCATGCGAAGAGGATATGGCACAGGAATCATATCCGAATACTTTCCTGTAAATCGACAAATGATAAGCGATGAATGGCTTCCCAGTCACCAGTCACGAGTCACCAGTCACAAAAAACAAAAAGCATAGTATCACCCA
>DBLC01000110.1:0-6139 GCA_002297935.1 Dialister sp. UBA734 | reverse complement strand
TTCATAGGATCCTTCTCGCCTAATAAGGGGGATACTATGCCTTTTTGCGTGCTTGCGGTGCCTTCGGCACAGGTCGCTCAGGTTACTCAAGTTTCTCAGGTTGCTCAGGTTCGTCGAATGTGCCTCTAGCCGTGACCGTCATTTCGACCGGTCGTATTCGTGCTTGGTGATATAGAAGCAATAAATCGCGATATGTAGGAGAGTGGAGAAATCTCGCAGCACTAGCGGGAAGGGCGAGCGGAAACATTCCGTTTCACTTCAAATACATATTTCTGCATGAAATAGCAAATGAATCAAACGAAAAAAGCGTTTTTCTCCAGTGTCACTTGAGGAAGACGCTTCTTTCATTGGTGTCATTTTCTTTTATACCGGGATAATCCTTATCCACCGCTCCGCGGTCCCCCTTCTCCATGGGAGAAGGCATCGCGTTTTCCAAATGGTTCACACTGGCACAAAGGCCGTAAGCAGGTTTCTCGAATGTGCCTCTAGCCGTGATCATCATTTCGACTGGTCATCATCTATCATATGGGGAAAATATGATGCCTTCCCCATTGGGGAAGGTGGTTCCGAAGGAACCGGATAGGTGTGCAAGCGAACTGTATCGCTAGGAGCGAAGCGACGCAGGGATATAGTGAGATGCCATTTTGAGCAAAGCGAGATGACTATCTCGGTATGAGATATCAGTTGAATCCAACGAAAAAAGCGTCTTCCTCCAGTGTCACTTGAGAAAGACGCTTTTTTCGTTGATGTCATTTACTTTTATACCGGGATAATCCTTATCCACCGCTCCGCGGTCCCCCTTCTCCACAGGAGAAGGCATCGCATTTATCAAATGATTCATACTTGCACAAAGACCGTAAGCAGGTTTCTCGAATGAGCCTCTAGCCGTGACCATCATTTCGACCGACGGGATTTGTGCTTGATGTTGATTTCGGGTAGTCCGGTACTATGTTAGACAGAAGTGGAAAAATCTCAAACCTCTGCGAAAATTGTTATGTGAAAGATTATTTGCCGGACACATGGTTGTTTTATGTCAGATGCACATCCAATGTATGGGATATAGATGGAAATATAATTCTAAAAATCGTTGATTGCATCGGTACATTCCCAAGTGCCATAGTAGAAGATGTTGTTGGATATTTGGCATGTGCCAGATGTTCAGCAACATTTTTTATTTTGGTGATTGTATTAAAATTTTTCAAAGAAATATTTCCCATACCCATTCCTTGTCCAACATCCCAGATATACTAAAGGAAAGCTGATAGTTGAACAGCTAGGAATTTTTTCTAAGGAGGAATCTATCATGAGTGAAGAGGAAAACCATATGCCTGAATGGATATCGGGAAGAGAGGAAGCTGCAAAAGCTGAGGCGGGTACGGAGTTGCAGCAGTGGGCAGAGCAGTATTATGCCAAGTTGGTGGAAGAGAATCAGCCGGAGCCGGAACCGTCGATGTTGGACCAATTATTGGATAAGGTAGGAGGGTATGTGGATCAGGAGATAGAGAAACTGCCGCCAGAGGAGCAGGAAGCGGCTGAGATGAAATTAGCAGAAACGGCAGATGCGTTGGTGGATACGCTAGATACAGCCTATACGGTTACGGAAAAAGCTTGTGATTCCATCATTGATTCTTTGGACCGGTTAGAGCGGTGGATGGATACGTTGTAAATGGTTAGGAGTGAGGAGTGGTGGAAGGGGCACACAATTCATAAAGTGCCCCAATATATCTTTTTTATATTGGATCATGTGATTCAGTGAGTGGCTGCTCGTTAATGCACTTTTTCAACAGCAAGGAACTGGATGAGCGATTGTTGCTGGTTGTGAGTTGTTTGTCTCCCAACAACTCACAGCTAACAACCATACGTGTATAGGAGTATACTGAATGGTATAGATAGGGAGTAAGGCAATGGGGCTTCTTTAAGAATTTGAGTGAGTTGATATGCTCTCATTAGAGGATACAGGTTGCTCAGAATTCTCAAGTTTCTCAGGTTCTCCGAATGAGATGATAACGCTTATCGGCACATTCGAGGAACGTGAGCAACCTTAGCCACTTGAGAAACCTGAGTAACCTGTATATCAGAAGGAAGCATCGCAGATTTTGTTTAAGGACAGCGGATAACAGGAGGTGATTTCTATGAAGAAACGAGTGGTAGCGGATGCCATGCTGGCCAGTTCGGTGCTTCTTACGTTGGGCGCGGCACCGTTTCAAGGGGAGAGCATAGTCATGGCGGGGTTATTTCATATGTCCTTTGCGGCAGCCGTGGGCGGTTTCGCCGATTGGTTCGGCGTGACGTCTTTGTTTCGCCGGCCTTTGAAAATTTCTTGGCGTACTGATTTAATCGCGAAGAATCGAGAGATGATTGTATCCATGGCGAAGGACATGGTGGTGAATGAGCTTTTGACGAAGGGGCGGCTTGCGGGGATTCTCCGGCGGCACGTTCCGTCGGCGGTGATCGGACCTTGGCTCGCAGCCCATCGCCCGGGAACGGAGAAGATGGTTTCTGAAATTCTTCATGTCGCTTTGTCCGTATTTCCAGAAGACACGTTGTGGAAGTTATCCAGCGCGGAAATAGAAAAACGGGCCGCTGTCATTGATTGGGCGGGCCATTTGGCGCAGGTGATGAAAGCGTTCCGTTCTTATCCGAAGAAGGATCTTTTGACGGAAACGTTGGCCGCGGAGGTGAAGTCTTTCTTGCAGTCCCAGGTGACCCAGGAGGAAATACGGCAGGTCTATCTCTTGGCTTGGCGGAAATATAATGAGAAAGGGTGGCTCCATTCGCTGTTTCGTGATGCCCTGTCGGACCGGGATGAGGACATGGTGCGGCAGGTGCAAACGCGGATTCTTTCTCTGGCCGATGCGTTGACTGACCCGGAGAGTGAATTGCGGATGACCATGGGCGCGGAGTATGACCGGATAGCAGAACGGCTATCCAGCGATGAGACGTGGAAAGAATCGTTCAATCGGCAGGTGCAGAAGAGTGTCCGGCGGTTACTGGCTGGAAAGGGAAAGACGTGGTTTACCCACTTATGGCAGGAAAAGAAGGGACCGCTGTCTTCGCGGTTGGCGGCGGTGCTGTTGGCACTCATAGAGAAGCAGCTTTCCTCGGCGGAGGGCAGGCGGGCTTTTGATGCCTTCTTACTTCGGGAAGTGCGGCCTTATATCCCCTGGCTTCACGGCATGGCGGCGTCGGCGGTGGAGAAGGCCCTGTCTGGTTATGATGGAAACACCATGGCCGCCCTGGCAGAACGGTCGGTGTCGGAAGACGTGGCAGCGATTCGAATCAATGGCTCCTTGTGGGGTGCCGTGCTGGGGCTTGTCTTTTATGGAGTGTCGTTGCTTTAAGAAATAGGGGGCTCAAGTTGCTCAGGATTCTGAGGAGCTTCGAATGTGCTGGTGTCATCATCTCATTTGAGGAATATGAGAACCTTCAGAATTCTTGCTGCGAAAGAAATCATTGTTTATTTCGCTTAACTTAACAGCATTGCCTTCTGGGTTAATGTCATTAAGTTAAGAAGACGGTATAAAAGACTAGCGTCATTTCGACCGATGGGATTTGTGCGGAATGACTCCAGAGAGTAGTTCACTACTATGTTAGACAAAAGTGGAGAAATCCCAAAGCAGTAGCGGTACAGATACTAGCTGAAATATCCCATTACGGCTCTATTCAGTTGGAGTGAATTTGGCTAGAGATTTGAGATTTCTCCACTTCTGTCCAACATAGTACCGAACTACTCGGAATCAGCATCAAGCACAAATCCCATCGGTCGAAATGACGGTCACGGTTAGCGGCACATTCGAGAACCCTCAGAACCTTTAGCACCTTCAGAAACCTTAGTAACCTGTGTACATACTCATGAAAGGAGAAACCAATATGAAACGATATAGAACCGCCAATACCATTTTATTTCTCTCGTTGCTGTTCTTATTGGCGGCAGTTTGGCTCAAAACGGCCAGCCCTTGGCAGGGGACGACAGGGATGGAGTGGTTGTATTTCATGGCCCAGTCCTGTTTCATCGGATGCCTGGCCGATTATATGGCCGTGGAATCCCTCTTTCGCCGCCGCATTCCCGGTGTCAAGCCGTTGATTGCAGCCAATCGGGAACGGATTATTCGGAAAATAGGGGAAATGAATCATAGCCTGTTGGGCCGCGAAAATTGGCTTGCCAAATGTGCTGCGTTTTCGCTGACCGATTTTTTCCTTCCTTGGATGAAAAGCCATAAAACGGATATTTCTCAAAAACTGGCGGACAAGTGCACCGCTTATTTCGTGGAATTTCTAGGACAGCACCAGGAGGACATGGCCCGGTGGGGCCGAGAAGAATCCAGCAAATGGCTGCCGGCGTTTATTTCCTTCGTGCAGGGCCGTTTGCAGCAGGAAATGAATCGCGAAGTGTGGCTCACGCAGCTCTTGGCCATGGCGAAGCGGAAAATAGAGGAACCGGCGGTTTGCACCATGCTGGCAAGGCAGCTCCAAAAAGCGGGCGACCAGGAAGAAAAGGGCTGGATGGCTTCCATTGGCTACACCTTGGGGAAATGGTTCGGCGCGATCGATTATGACCAGCTGGCCCAGGCAGCTTTAGAGGCGTTGGCGGAAGAAATCACGGCGTGGCAGCAGACGGATCATCCTTTTCATCAGAAGTTGCTGGCCCAATGGGACCTGTTGGTGAAACATTTCTTGCAGGACCCGGCGACACTGGAGGCATTGACCGAATTTGGAAAGGGGCTGTTTGATTCGTTTCCTTTGGAACAGCGCATCCAAGAGGGCATCGCAGATTTCCAGAAACAGGGAAATACAACCCTTTTGTCTGAAAAATTGGTGTCGGTCATTTCCCAGGGCATAGAGCAGGTAGAAGGAAATCAGAATCTCCGCCGGCAAATCGACGCCATCGGGCAGGATTTGCTCTCTGAAGTGATCACCTACGAACATGGCTTCCTGTCAGATACCATGATGGAGGTGCTGGAAGGCTTTCGCGATGAAGAATTGAATGAATTCGTCGAATCGAAAGTGCATCGCCAATTGGAAGGCATCCGCATCAACGGGGCCATCGTAGGATTGGCAGCAGGGGTGTTATTTTATGGGTTTCTTACATATATATGGATTCCGCTCGTGGTTACAGGTTGCTCAAGGTTCTAAGGTTTCTTAGGCTGCGTAGGTTCCCCGAATATGCCTATAGATACCAATGTTGTTAAGTTAAGTGAAATATGTGATGATTCCTTTCGTAGAAAAGGTTCTTAAGGTTCTAATGGTTCTGAAGGTTCTCAAGGTCCTCAAATGAGATGATAACGCTAGCGTTTATAGGCTCATTCGAGAAACTTAAGAACCCTTAGAAACTTAAGAACCTTTAACTTCCAGCGAAATCATACCTACTAATGTAAATCCTTAACTTAACAACATTGCTATAGACGCTGGCAGTATCCACTCATTCGAGTAACCTGAGGGACCTGTTTTTTTATAGCAAAATAAAAAAGAGCCCGTTTCGGACTCTTTTTGTTTTGGAGCGGATGAAGGGAGTCGAACCCTCCTGTCCAGCTTGGGAAGCTGGCGTTCTACCGATGAACTACACCCGCATGGTAGAAATATTTTTCTCGTATGCATAGATAATACCACACTTTTCCCGATTTTTCCAGTCTTTCTGATAACTTCCATTAAGGAGAATATTTCTCATGATTTGCCATCGCTTCGTATCATTTTTTTTGAAAATAAGGTGTGATAAGGTGTGAAAATGGTTTCACACCTTACTTTTTATGAAAACCAACACCTTATTTTGAAAACACCGATACATACTGGCTTTCTAACCGTTAGGATACTGTAAGATGCTGAAAAATGATATTTCAAATGACACCGTAGAAATAAAGTTTAACGAACTTCTAACACAAAGAGGTTGTTTTTTGAGGGGGCTATTTCGTTTATATAGATAGAGGGACATGAAGTCCGAGCTCGAAAGAGCAGTTTCGGAATCCATCAAAGCTGGATGATACGCGTATACCTTTAAAGGCATCTGACAGATGGAGAAAGGAACCATCTCTTTTATAGACTTCAACCCCTCGACCTGATATCAGGGTAGGATATGGTGAAGGCCCATATCCACTCAAAACCTTCAAATCGGCCACAAGCCATCAAAACAAAAAAGCATAGTATC
>DBLC01000028.1:11826-18756 GCA_002297935.1 Dialister sp. UBA734 | reverse complement strand
GCTCGCTATTCGCGGATTTTCTTTCCTCGTTTTGAATAAAAATTCAAGAATAATTTTAAACCATGATTAAATCAGTGTTTCCCTAGAGATAGTGTCGCTAAAAAAATAACTTATGTTAAAACGCTTGCAGTGTTATCTAAAAATTTTCTGTCATATGCCAAACTCCTTAGATAAAATAGCATCCACATCATCGGCAGATACTACCTTCCCTTCTTTGATAGATTGTAAGCCTTTTTGTAATTCCTCATCCAGCTGCTCTCTTGTCGGCGTTTCCAGTCCCCATAATTTGTCATTGTCTGGTTTTCCAAGATGAGTCTCAGTTTTTTGATTCGCCACAACTCTATTGTCCATGATTTTTTCCTCTATTCCTTTAATGATACGCAAGCCATATCATACCACAGAAAAAGGCTGCGACCAAACTGAATTTCATTTGGTCACAGCCTTTTTACTGCGTATTTTGAAGAAAGTAGAAATTTAGAGATTAGAAAACACACATTCTAATCCCTAGGGCCTAGCTACGAATCCCTAGTCACCAGTCACTAGCAACTAGAACGCAAACAAACTAATCTGCTCTTCTTCTGGCAGTCCTTTCAGAATCCCCATGGCGTCCATGGTATCGATGATACTCTGGCTGACTTTGCCTCGTTTCTTCAAGTCTTCTTTGGATGTGAAGCTATGTTCGTCTCTGGCTTTGACAATTTCTTTAGCCACCGAATCCCCCAAAGCAGGGATGCAGTTGAATGGCGGGAGAAGTTTGCCGTCCACCATTTTGAATTCCGACGCGTCAGAGCGGTCCAAGTCGATGGGCAGGAAGGATAAACCGCGAAGGTACATTTCCGCTGCCACTTCGATGACCGTAGCATTCCCTTTTTCTACGGCTGTCGGATTTTGCAGGGAAGCAATGCGAGCCAGTTCTGCTTTTTGCGCTTCCAAACCTTTCAGAATCACCGGCGCATTGAAGGATCCTTCGGCGCGGATGGTGAAATAAGCGGCATAGTAAGCCAGGGGCTGGTACACTTTGAACCAGGCAATGCGGAAGGCCATCATAACGTAGGCCACCGCATGGGCTCGTGGGAAGAGGTAGCCGATTTTCAGGCAGGATTCGATGAACCAGGAAGGAATATGAGCCGCTTCCAGTTCAGCCCGATTGTTGGAGCCGCCTTTTTCCAATCCCTTCCCTTTACGAACGTTTTCCATGACTTTGAAGGATGTGAGCGGTTTGACCCCATGCTGAATCAGGAAGTTCATTACGTCATCTCGAGTGGAAATAGCCTGTTCCAATTTAACCGTACCATCTTTGATGAGATCCTGGGCATTGTTCAGCCACACATCAGTCCCATGGGAGAAACCGGAAATACGGACCAGTTCAGAGAAATTCTTCGGCCGGGTATCTTCCAGCATGCCACGAACGAAAGGCGTGCCATATTCCGGAAGGCCAAGAGCGCCCACAGTGACGCCTTTATTTCCTATAGCGCTAGCCAGCTGCTCCGGCGTGAGGCCTAGGGCTTCGGGAGAGCTGAAGAGGGACAATGTCTTCTGATCGTCAAAAGGAATTTTCAGCGGGTCAATGCCGGTGATGTCCTGGAGCATACGAATGACTTTCGGATCGTCGTGGCCCAGAATATCCAATTTCAGCATACGACCGGAAATGGAATGGTAATCGAAATGGGTGGTGATGGTGCCAGGAATCTGTTTCCCGTTTTCATCTTTCAAGTATTTCTTGTTGGCCGCGTACTGCAAAGGCGTGAAGTTGTGAATATCCATGTCTCGCGGACAAACCATGATGCCCGCCGGATGCTGCCCAGTGGTACGCTTCACTCCTGCCACGCCGGCAGACAGTTTTTCAATGAAAATATCGTTGAACGTGAGGCCCCGGTTTTCGGCGTATCGTTTCACGAAGCCGTAGGCAGTCTTATCCTGGATACCAGCAATGGTTCCAGCACGGAAAACGTTGTCTCGTCCGAAAAGTTCTTCGGTGTACTTATGAGCCACCCCCTGGTCGTCCCCGGAGGAGAAGTTCAAGTCGATATCTGGCACTTTGTCTCCATCGAAGCCAAGGAAGACCGCGAATGGGATATTGTGCCCATTTTTATTCAAATTATGACCACACTTGGGGCATTTCTTGTCCGGCAAGTCGAATCCGCCGCCGACAGAACCATCTTCAAAGAAATGGGTCCAGTGGCAATTCGGGCATACATAGTGCGGCGGCAGCGGATTCACTTCCGTGATGCCCGACATGGTGGCAACAAAGGAAGAGCCAACGGAACCTCGGGAACCAACCAAGTACCCTCTGTCGTTGGAGTGTTTTACCAATTTATGAGCGATGTAGTACAGTACGCCATAGCCGTGGTTGATGATAGGTGTCAGTTCCAAGGTCAATCGGTCCTGCACCACTTTCGGCAGTGGATCGCCGTAGATGGCTTTCGCATTGTCATAACACATGGCCACCAATTTTTCATCGGCCCCCGCAATTTTCGGGTTGTAGGATTTCCATTCCTCTGCCAGTGGTTTCAGCACTTCGCATTGTTCTGCGATTTTTCTCGTATTGGTCACAACGATTTCGATGGCTTTTTCTTTTGGTAAATAATCGAATTCATCAAGCATTTCCTGGGTGGTCCGAATGTACACCGGCGGATGGGATTCGATTTTCCCTGGTTTCTCCCAGTTGGACAGGAGAATATCTCGATTTCTCTGGTTCTCTGCAAACATATAGTGTGCATCGGATGTAGCGCAGCAAGGCATCCCCGCTTTGTCTGCAATCTCAATGACTTTGCGGTTCAAATCCTGCAAATCTTTTTTCGTGTTTACTATGGGATACTTATCTTCGTTGATGAGAAATTCGTTATTTCCCAAAGGCTGCACTTCCAAGTAATCGTAGAACTTTGCCTTTTTGATCAGTTCTTCATCGCTTTCCCCGTCCAAAATGGCCCGGAAGAATTCACCCATCACACAAGCAGAACCATAAATAAGCCCTTCATGAAGTTCTTCCAAAATGGGCTTCGGAATGAGCGGACGCTTTCTATAGTATTTCAAATGGGACAAAGTAACCATTCGATAGAGATTGCGAAGACCAGTAATATTCTTTGCCAAGATAATGATGTGATTGTACTGCTGCCTATCCGCATCGGGGTCCGCCGGAATTTCATCAATCATGTACCCTTCCATACCGTAAATAACTTTCTGATGGTACTTGTCGGCCAAATCCTGAATCTTCGGAAACGCCTGGATGACACCGTGATCTGTAATAGCGACAGCAGGATGTTTCCATTTCGCCGCGGTCTTGATGATTTCTTCGTTATCGATAAGACCATCGAGGCTCATTTTCGTATGCAAATGAAGCTCCACGCGAGGCGTCGGGTAATTGTCTTCATGGTCAATGGTGACCGCTTCCCCTTTTTCCACCTGCTGCAATTCCAGCACCAACCCGCCGGAGTATTTATCCAGACGAATATTCCCCCGCACTTTGACCGTGGTCCCTGGTTTCAGTCCTTCCATGCCAGCCGCTTCTTCCGGCCGGTCAAAGAACTTTTTGCAAGGAATCCCATTGGTCTCGTCAGCCAAGTTCATGAGGCACAATTTCTTCTTGCTCCGAAGCTCACGGACTTCACAACTGATAACGGTCCCTACGAACACCACACCATCCTGTTCTTCATGGATGGTCCGGATTTCGATGGGGTCCCCTACGATATGTTTCTTTCCCAGAAACATACCATTCGTATCAGGCCCCTTCTTCCCTTCCTTCGGCGCCGCTACAAAAGCGCTCTTGGGAAGCACACTGGTGAGACTGGGGAGACTCTCTGGCATAGAAAGACCGGGATTTCCCATGTCTTCCGGTGGGAGCGGTTCCGCTTCTTGGCTAGCCGCTTGGGCAATGTCTTCCGCCGAAGGAAATACAGGAAAATCGTCTGGCAAATCCGGTACATCTGGAAGAGGCGGTTCTTCTGGCGGTGGTGTCATCGTTGCTTCTTCTGCCATAGGCGCAGCCGATACAGGAGAAGCTGCCATCGGTGCCCCTTGGGACGGAAGGGAAGAAAATACTTCTTCCGATACGTCATCGCCATTGATATAAATGGATTCCACGCAAAGAATAGCCTGCCCCATGTCTTTCAACGCTTGCAGGGCAGACTCTTTGTGTTCTGCTTGGATATACCAGGCACGAGACTCCGTATCCACTTCCAAAAGCGTAATCACCGAGCCAGCCTTCCTGGATCGCAGTCGGTATTTTCCCATATGTATTGACTCCTTACTATTTTTCTATTGCTTGAAACGCTTGCAGTATAAATGCGAAGTGCGAAGTGCGTAGTGGTGGAAGGGGCGCACAACTTAAGAAGCGCCCCAATCCCCCTTTTATAAATGATTCCCATCATAAATTGCTTTTCGGCAAGCCATCAGAAACGGTATGAAAAGATAGAATGACTAACGGCAAAAAAGCAATTCGGTGCGGCTTGCCGCCACCATTACGCACTACGCACTTCGAATTACGCACTATTTCTGATCTGGTGCTTTATTATAGGTAATCACCGTGTCCACCGGTTCGTAATCCGAGAAGAACGTATCGTGATAGATTCTTCCATCTGCCCACTTCACATCCTGCGCAATGGTGACGTTGTGGCCTTCGTGACCGGTTTCTTCTTTGCAATCTTCCTTTTGGGACGGATCGACCCGAGTGATGGTTTTGAAAGGCAGCGTGTCATCCTGGGTTTGTGTGATATTCACAGAGGATGGTTTATCTTCCTGATTGCCCAGAATCCAGATAGTCACTTGTCCCGGGGTGTACTCCGTATAGATATAGACCCCGTGTTTCAGATGGTTTTGGAAACAGAAATCTAGAGACCCTTCTGCCACGGTGGCATCTCGTCCAATCGGTGCATAGGATACCGGCGAGAAGTGACAGGTTCGCTGGGTCACAGACAATCCTGCTAAAAGCACCGCATTGAACAGGGTGGTACTCACTTGGCAAACACCGCCGCCGGATCCGGGTTCCAGTTTGCCATTGATGATGACTGGTGCTTCTAGGTAGCCATTGGCCGCCGAGCGAGAGCCGGTGGTCTGGTTATAGGAAAAAACAGCTCCAGGTTTCACATAGGCCCCGTCGATGCTTTTCGTTGCCAGTTCGATATTTTTGCTTCGATTCTTTTCCGGATAGAAAGAGGTGCTATAGCGGCCCAGCACTTGGTTAATTTCCTTCGCTTCCACCGCTGTCATGTTAGGATCTTTTTCTTCGGTGACAGGAATTTCCAAAGTGCCGGTTTGTCCCGCTTTCAGAAATTCATCCAAAGAAGAGCGCAGTGTGCTTTCGTTGATTTTCAGATAGGGACGTCCTTTAGAGAAGGATATAGAACCGTCTTTTTGAAATACCGGGTACGCGTTTTTCGGTGGCTGGCTATAGTGTTTCTCCATCGCAGCGATTTTCTGATCCAATACCGCCCCATTATACACCGCCTCCACATGAGATGCTTCGCCGCTCAATAGGAGATGCCACCGGTCCAACCACTGTTTGACCATATTTCCTGTCCGGCCCAGTGCCATGGCTTCATCCAGCGATGTTTCGTCATAATGGACATCCAGTTCTTTATAGGACAGGGTCTGCTCCGCATCGCCTCGCTGGAGTACCACTTTGCCTTTGGCCAGTTCCTGGTTTCGCTCGGACAGCATATCCATCAATTCTGCTTTCGTCTTGCCGCCTACTTTTTGGTCATGGATGGTGACACCCGGTGCCAGTGCATCGCTTCGGACCCACACAAAAGGAGCCACTATGACGCCTAAAAGTCCGACGGTCAGTAGCAGAGCGGCCCACCGTTTCCCCCTATTTCTTCTTTTTCTTGCCAAGAATCGTCCCTTCATTTCATACAATATTTCAGAAGCAAATCCTTCAAATCCAATTCCGATGCCCCTTGCCGGCTTTTCAGCTGGTAGTTGAAAATTTCCAGAAGGAACCACTCGGCTCCCTCTTCGGTCACTTTTCTAGCATCATTGACCAGGTATTTCCAAGCCCAGGAGGAACGAATCCCCAACGTTTCCTGCATCCGCGCCACCGGCACGCGGTTTCGTTCCATTTCCTTGAGCATTTTAATTTTTCTGAATTTAGAAGACAGCGCCCCTAAGTTCTTGATGATGGTCCCCGTATCGGTAAATACGCGGTCCGCGCTTTCCAGCACCACCTGGGCATTTTTGTCCAGCAGCGCGTCAGTAAATTTGAAAATACCCTGATTCATATAATCTGGCAGGGCCAATTCCAAGATTCGCTGGGTCACAACGGACTGATTGCCGCACATCAATACAATCTTATCACATTCTGTCTGCAATAGGGGCAGCGAAATTTCATTCCATGAAGAAAGCACCGCTTCCAAATAGGACCGGGCCTGGAAATCCACCCGCTTCCCCGCATTTTGCAAAAGCCGAATCATAGTGCCCGCTCCATCTTGGGGCTTCATGAGATTTAACTCTTCGCTGTAGCAGATGGCTAGCAAACTTTTCCCCAGCTTTGTCCGCTTATCTATTTTTCCATCTTGCAGAATGATGCAGAAAATCTCCGGCGGCAATTGGGCCAACATATCCAAGAAAGCCGCCTGCTGCTTGTCTTCCTTGTCCGACTTCGACACCCGCTTCAAGAAAAACGGATTGTGAATCACCACCGCTGTGTCGGCGGAAAACAGAGACTGCCCTTCTAAGGCATTCTGGTACTCTTCATAACTGCCGCCCCCATCAAACACCATAGGGTCCGGCGGATTTCCCTGGAAATAAGCCTTCAATAGTCCTTCCCTCCGAAGACTGATAGATACCAGGTCATCTCCATATAATAAACAGCAATTCTTTTTGTTCAGTTTCTTTATTGCCATGTTTCTTCCTCGTTTTTGTAATAGTTGCTGGTAGATTAGTGACTCGTGACTGGTAACTAGGGATTAGTAGCTAGGGATTAGTAACTAGGCC
>DBLC01000028.1:5354-11727 GCA_002297935.1 Dialister sp. UBA734 | reverse complement strand
GTTCTCAGGGTTCTCAGGGTTCTGACTCCATTGGAATCTAACGATTCTTCGGAGTCAGAACCTTTGCATACACGCTCCATCTCTATGTTTCGCCAACCATGCCATCGCTACAGAACCTTATGATGCATCTCTCATTTCCTTGTTTCTCCAGCCATACCATTGCTACAGAACCTTTCAATGCACACTCCATCTCCATGTTCTTCCAGCCACGCCATCGCTACAGAACCTAATCCCTAGGGCCTAGCTACTAATCACCAGTCACCAGCTTCCATCGACCATCAAACGCCGCCTCTTGCATCCCTTCGGTATAGGTATTTCCGACAGGAATGTCCAGCACCTCAAAGAGTTCGTGGTTTTCCCAGGACTGCTGCAACCGGCTTCCTGTATAAATGACCGCTTCGGGCTGGATGCGTTGGATTTCTTTTTCTGTCAATTCGCGAAATCCTTCGTGGCCGGCCAGCCACAGCACATGGTCGGACTGCCCGATCTGATTCAAAGGTTTCTGTCCTGCAAGATAGATTTCATGATTTTCAATAGAAAGCAAAGAACTGCTTCCATTGGTAGAAAAGACCATATCGCCCCACCCCAGCTTCGTGTGTTTCAAAGTTCGCACCGTGGCAGATGAAACGTCCAATTGGGGTGCTTTTTTCTCTAACGTACCGCCCAAGACCCATATTTCCTTCACTGGAATGGTCATGGTGAGCGGCAACGGGTCTTTCACTTCTTCTACATTGATAATCAGTACATCGGCGTCAAAAATCCCTTCGTATCCCAGGATGGAGTTCCACTCCCAAGACGAGCGATGGGACGCCACGGCGCCGCCCTTATAGTATAAGATGTTTCTATCCCCATTGACAAGCATCATTCCTTGGTCCGGCCCCAAATCGGGCACATACACCCGAAGGACCGGTCGCTGCCAGTACAAACAAAGCGCCGCTGCCATGACAGTTCCCCAAAGTCCTACTGCCATGGCGATTCGTTTCTTCGATGGTCGGATTTCTTTTTGGAAATACAAAAGTCCCACTGTCAGATAGTACCCTGCCATGGCCACTCCGCTCATACCGCCCAAAGGAAGAGCTGCCCGTGGTAGAGAGGCAAGGAAGAAATTGAGACGCAATCCTAACCAAAGAAAATAATCGGCGCACTGCAGTATGCCACCAGCCAGGGGCAGAAAAATGAGCGATGCCAGGGCTGCCAAAAGGCCCGCAATGATACATCCATCTAAGAAGGGTGCCACAAATAAATTGGCAGGAATAAAAAACAGAGGGAACCGATGGAAATCATAGAGCACAATAGGCACGGTCAATACTTGCGCTGCCAATGCCAACGACGTCCCCTCCCGCACCCACACAGGCAGGAATGACAACCGCATCATGGCCCGAAGAAGAGGTCCATAGAAAATCAGAAGTCCTGCCGAGGCACCCACAGACAATTGGAAACTTACATCATACAAATAGAAAGGATCCCAAAGGAGCATTCCTGTCACAGCCGCTCCCAGCAGATTCAGTGTGGCCTTTTCTCTTTCCAGGAAAATCCCGCCAATAGACAGAACTCCCATCACCGCCGCTCGCACCACCGGCGGCACCAGGCCGGCCAACAGTCCGTAGCCAATCACCAGCGAAATGGAACCTAGCAGCACCACTTTCTTCGGCAAGGAAAACCATTTCCCCAACAGACACAGAAAGCCAAAGAGCAACGCAATGTGTGACCCTGACACAGATAAAATATGCACAATTCCCGTGGTAGAAAAAGACGTCATCACCTCTTCTGGTATTTCATTATAATTGCCCCCAAAGAGCAAGGTCATCAAAATGGACAGCCGATTTCTATCCATGTAGGGCGCAAATTTCATTTCTAAATGACCTTTACTATGCTCCGCCCATCGTTCTAGACAATACTGTCCGCTATCACCCAAGAAATGAACCGTTTCCCCTTCTGCCAAATAGATACGCCCCAAAAGGTGACGACTGCGATAGCGGCCTTCCAAATCAATCTTTCCCGGATTTTGATACAGCCGAAGGGGCGACAACTTCCCATGGACGGCGATTCGTTCACCGATGTCAGGCAATTTTTTGACTTCGTCATCATACACATAGGCACTGCCAGTCAGCGGCGTTTCTTCCCCGTCGCTGTAGCGAATCTTCTCCAGCTTAACCAGGTAACGCACATAGCGATCTTCCTTCTGCACCAGTGGCGGTTCCATCAAAATTGCTTCGTATTGTCCTTCACTTTGCATAGCCCACGAAGAAGCAGTCCGCCACGCCTCTTCCGCCAGGTACATCCGTCCCATGCCCATGAGACATAGAAAAAGAACACTCCCCCAAAGGACAGTGTTTCTGACTTTTCCATATAAACCGCTTACGAAAAGGCCAATCGAGACAAGCAAAAATCCCCCTACTTCATAGGGGTGAATCCAGTCCGGCGTCCCATCATAAACCGCCATACCGATAGCCATAGATACAGCACTCCACAATAGCAGGAATCGGCTTTTCATAAGGTGATCTTATCTTCCAGTTTTTTAAACTTTCCATCCCCGATGGACGGCACTTTCTTCAGGTCCTCTCGGGCTTGGAACAGGCCATGGTCTTCTCGATACTGCACAATCTTGTCAGCCGTGGCGGCTCCGATACCGGGGAGTGCTTCCAGCTCTTTCGCCGACGCTTGGTTGATATTGATCAGACCATTTCCTTTCCGATCCGCTTGCTCTGGGTCCAAGGAAATATAAATTTTCATCCCGTCTGTCACCGGTTCGGCCATATTGATGGCATCCATGTCCGCATAGGGCAGCACATCACCGGCCGCTTTCACTGCATCGGAAAACCGACTGCCTGCTGGCAATTCATAGACCCCCGGTGCCTTCACGGCGCCCACCACGTACACCAGCACCGTGCCGCTTTCTTTCTCCTCCACCGAATGAGACAAATCGGTCACCACCGGCTGTGGTTCTTCTTTTTTCGAAGGCCATAGGTAAATATAAAAAGCCATCCCTACAAGGACAAGAAACACAAGCAAACAAAGCCATAGGCTTCGCCGGCTCCCGTTGTCTTGTCCCATAGGAATGACCTCCTTATGTTAGCGGTAATCATGTTAGCGGTAATCACGCAAGTATGAAATAGTGCGTAATGCATATTGTTAGAAGGTTATTATTCTACACAAAACAGCCTTCTAACAATTCTATGATACCATGCGGAACTAGGTTAAAATGGTTATAGAAGGTTATGACACCACGACATTCACATAACCTTTTCATAACCCTTTATAACCTGGATACTATCCATCTCAGAACCATGTTTGCTTCTGAGAGAACCAAAATAATAACCTTTAGAAAAGGGATATTGGCGCGCTATGTGAATTATATGCCCCTCCCGCCATCATGCATTACGCCCTCAAAACCACTTACTGTTTATCCTGATTTTGCTGCTGTTCTTGCTGACGTGCGGCGGCGGAATTGGAATCAATCAGACTTTGGCGGTTTTTCTTCAGGCTATCCAGCACATTTTCCATATTGGTTTCTACATATTTCAATACATCGGTGGCATAGGTCACAGAGCTGGTGCGCAGTTCATCGGCCGATTTGTTAGCGGCGGTGATCACTTCATTGGCTCTTTCCTGGGCCTGTTTCACCAGTTCGCTTTCTTCGGTGATGCGAGCGATGTAATCTTTCGCCTGGGCTACGGTGTCTTCTGCTTTCTTTTCTGCATCGAGCATAATTCTTTCCTTATCAGCTACGATACGACGAGCACTTTCCAGTTCATTCGGAAGAGACTGGTTGATGGCATCGATGAGACGAGCGATTTCATCTTTATCAACCATCTTTTTGTTGGTAAAAGGTACTTCGCTGGCATTGTTAATGACATTTTCAAGTTCTTCCAGAAGTTTTCTTGTATCCATAATAGATAACCTCATTTCTTAGTCAAATGAAAATAGGTAGATTGGCGGGTTGGTATGCTATCAGTAGAGACAGTTAATCATATTTCGCTAGAACTGACAAGGTTCTCAAGGTACTGAGGATTCTAAAGGTTCTTAAGTTACTCAAATGAGCCAAATGACCTTTGCGGCCATTTACTTTCTCGAGAGTTTGAGTACCTTCAGACCCCTTAGAACCTTCAGAACCTTTTTACCTCTATTGATAACGTACCATCTGACGCTACAGTCAGTCTTCCGCTAGCGTCCCCTATTTCCCCAATTTCTTTTTGATCATTTCCTGTACATAGGGCGGAACCATTTGAGTCACATCCCCATTGAAATGCGCCAATTCACGAACGCCTGTAGAAGACAGGTAGGAGTACTGGCTGTCAGTCATGAAAAAAGCCGTTTCCAGTGTGGGGTCGATTTTCTTAATCATCAGGGCCCGCTGGAATTCGTATTCGAAATCGCTGAATGCACGGAGACCACGAATGAGCAGATGACAATCTTTCTTCGCTGCATATTCATTCAAAAGGCCATCGAAAGCATCCACTTCTACATTGGGAATATCCTTGGTGGTTTCCCGCAGCATCTGGAGTCTTTCTTCCGTGGAAAACATATAATGCTTGGTGGGATTCAGAAAAGCTGCCACAATCAGTTTATCCACCAGACCGGCACTTCTTCTGATAATATCCAGATGACCATAGGTGACTGGGTCAAAACTTCCAGGGCAAATTGCTATTTTCATTAAACTTCTCCCTCTGTTCTTCTGCAAAGCAGATAGGTAACTACAATAGCCCCCACTTTTTTCTCTTTCCAAATGTCACACTTTCCTTCCAAAAGAGATAAATCTGGAGGTTCAGAAATAGAATGTTCTGCCACGATGATCGCATTGTCTGCGGGGAGACCGCAGTCAAAAATCATGGCCAGAATCTCATTGATATAGCCCTTGCGATAGGGCGGATCCATAAATATATAGTCAAACTGCTTTCCCTGAAGAGACTTCAAAGAAAGGTTTACATCTCGAGACAAGATGGATACTTGATCTTCCACATGGCACTTTTTCGCATTCTCCCGAATGATACGCCCAGTGGTTTTATCAATAAAAACCGCCGACGCCGCACCGCGGGATAAAGCCTCCAGCCCCATGGCACCGGTCCCAGCAAAAATATCCAGAACCGCCGTATCCATGACCCCCACATTGGCCAGTACATTGAAAATACTTTCCCGTACCCGCCCCAACGTAGGCCGCGTATTTCGTCCAGCCGGTGCCAAAAGATTGGTTCCCTTCGCCCGGCCACCAATAATTCTCATATAAAACTCCTTATCATGTGATTCAGTTCACACTTGGATTAATTATAGCATACTCTGTGAAAATTGGAATGAGAAATTTGATATTTTCGGTGACTGGTAGCTGGTGACTAGTGACTAGTAACTGGGATTTAGGAACTGGTAACTAGTAGCTAAGCCCCAGGGATTAGAAATTAGAGCTCTGTAGCAATAGAACATTTAAGATTCAATACAATGAAAAAAAGGTCTCGTGCTGAAGAAATCGATAGATTATTTCAGCACGAGAACCTTGTATTTCACATCGTACCTTGTGATTTTTTAATGATATCCTGCACATACTGTGGAGTCTGCCCGATAATTTGCGCGATTGTATCAATAGGTAAATGCATATCCAATAAATTTCTCACCGTAATCTGATTGGCCTGAGAAGTTCCCTGGGCCAGGCCTTGTTCTCGCCCAAGAAGGATTCCTTTCTTTAATCCCTCTTCTTCTCTATTTTTAAGTTCCATTGCCAATGTCATATATTCTCGCCTCATTTCATCTTGCTCTTTGACACGAACCACTTCTTTATCAATTTCTTCTGTAAAAGATCCTTTCGGTGCCTTTCCATCCACATAGCGAAGAAAAGCTGCTATATCAGGATGCAGATGGTCCGTATTTCCTTTACAATTCAAAAACAGTTTCGTCGACTGGTCTCCCAGTTCCAAACCTTCCTTTTCGACACAGCGATGTCTAAATGTGTACATAGTAACTGTTTATTAATTCATTTTTTGAGAAATAATACGCAGTGAGTAGTAAAGGTTATTATTCTGCATAACACTTCCTTCCAACAATTCAATGATATCATAAAAATCAGGTTAAAAAGGTTATAAAGGGTTATAAAACTGTATTAAAATACAGTTAATGAAATTTGTCTGTTAGCCCTGCATGGAAACGCCCCAGACGCTTTGGCTCATTTCAAACCGCTTGTTTCTCATACAGCCGCCGAAAAAGACGAAAACGATTCCTCCACTTCGGTCGGAATGACGCTATAGCTGAATCCTGCTTATGAATTTTGAAAAAATACCTCCTATCTGTTAGCCTCATTCTCTATTTTTCTTTTCTTCCCCTACAGAGTTGATAAATTTTTAATGTCATTCTGAGCCGGCCAACGGCCGTGTCGAAGAATCTTTGTGTT
>DBLC01000028.1:488-5343 GCA_002297935.1 Dialister sp. UBA734 | reverse complement strand
TGTTTCGCTCATGGTATGAAATAAAACTTCCCGTTTGCGTATGTCCTCTACTGACACTACCTTTCCATTGAATGCCAAATATATAAAGCCCCTCTCGGACACAGTATATCTTTGCTTTCATCAATGTTTACTGCAACTTCAGCTGGGAAGTTTGAGATAATAACTTTTATAAAAAAGAGGCCTATATGCATTATACACCCCTACAACCATTACATCACGCACTAAAAAAGCGGTAAGCATTTCTACCTTCTGCTTACCGCCTACTGCTAACTGCAAACCGTTAACCGTCAACTATAAAACTAATTCGGATAGGTCTCTGANNNNCTGATTCTGCTTTTTTCGCCCGAGTCATCAAGGCTTCCAAGGCTTCCAAGGCTGAATGGTCGCCGTGAATCAAATGGCACACTTCTTCTGTGATCGGCATGTCGATGCCTTCTCTTTGGGCAATTTCATGAACCAGCTGGGCCGTGCGAATTCCTTCCACCACCATGTTGGTTCCTTCGGTGATTTCTTTGGCCGTTTTTCCTTCCGCAATCATCATGCCTGCGGTGTGATTTCTGCTATGCACGCTGGTGCAGGTGCAAACCAGATCTCCCATGCCGGACAAACCGAAGAATGTGGTCATTTCCGCACCGAAGTGACAACCGAAGCGAGTCATTTCGACTAGCCCGCGGGTCATGAGGGCGGCGCGGCAGTTATCACCCAGGCCAATTCCATCCAGAACGCCGCAAGCCAGGGCCATGATATTTTTCAATGCGCCGCCGTATTCCACGCCGCGAATATCTTCACTGCGATACACACGGAACACCGGACTCATGAACAAATCCTGTACAATCTGCACCGCTTCAGGTACGGCAGAAGCGGCTACGGTGGCACAAGGAAGCCCCTGTCCCACTTCTTCTGCATGATTTGGTCCCGACAGCGCCACAATTTTGTCGGTGATGCCTTTTACCTTTTCCGTAATGACTTCGGACAGGCGATGGCCTTCGTTATCAGCCAATCCTTTAGAGGCACAAACCACCACCGCATCTTTTTCCAGCCACGGAGTAATTTTTTCCGCCATAGACTCCACCACCTGAGATGGGGTGCAGATAATCACGCAACCAGCGTGCTCCACGGCTTTCTGCAAATCACTGGTGACTTTCACATTCACAGGAATCCGGCAACCCGGCAGGTAATCCTTGTTTTCCCTATTTTTCTGAATCGCCGCTGCTCTTTCCGGATTTCTGCAATACATCACCAGATCGTCATGTCGGCCAGCCAATTCAATCATCATGGCCGTTCCCCAGCCGCCAGCACCAATCATCGCTATTTTCACAAGTCTTACCTCTTTTCTCTGGTAATCGGCTTCTCTTCTCCTCGTAAAAGCCGCTTGATATTATCCTTATGCTTTCCGATGACAATGACCGCTGCAAAAGCCGCAAATCCTACATATTCCAAAGGGCGGTCCATGAAAAACATGACAATCGCTACCACCGGCGCGGCCAAAATGGATCCTAACGATACGATGTGTTTCCATTTAAAAATGGCAAGCCACACCAGAAAAGCAATCACCACTGCCGGCCAGCAGATGTACGCAAAAGCACCGACGCCGCAAGCCACGCCTTTGCCGCTCTTGAAATGCAGGAAAATCGACCAATCATTGCCGATGATAGCAAACACCGCGCAAGCCAGCACAATGGTAGGATCCGGCATGCCCAAGTGCACCGCAATAAAACCTTTCAGAAAGTCGCATAGAAATACAGCCAATCCCGCCTTGGCGCCCAATTCACGATACGCATTGGTGGCGCCAATATTTCCACTGCCTACTTTCTTTAAATTCACCCCATAAAAAACTCGTCCGATAATGTATCCGCTTGGGATGGCACCGATGAAATAAGCCAATACCACCCACAGAATGGATTCCATCACTCTTCTCCACCATCCTTTTTGCTTCGTACCACAATGCGAATCGGGGTCCCATCGAAGCTGAAGGATTCTCGAAGTTTATTTTCAATGAAACGAACATAAGAGAAATGAATCAAATTGGCATCGTTCACAAACATCACAAACGTTGGCGGACGAATGCCTACCTGGGTCATGTAGTAAATCTTCGCTACACGGCCAGCATGGGCCGGCGGCGGATTCACCATCTTTGCATCTTCCAGAAGATCATTCAGCACCGAAGTTGGAATGCGCAAACTCTGCTGCTCTGCCACATTGTAAATCATATCGCCCAAGCGATGGATACGCTGCTTTGTCAACGCAGAACCGAAAAGCATCGGTGCATAGGACGCGAACGGAAGACCATGCTTGATTTCCTTTTCAAATTCCACCATAGTATTGGTTTCCTTCGCCACCGCATCCCACTTATTCACAAAGAGAAGAAGGCCCTTCCCTGCTTCATGGATATAGCCGATGATTTTCTTATCCTGTTCCGTCAGCTTATCAATTGCATCGAGCACAAAAATCGCCACATCGCAATTGTCGATGGCACGAATCGAACGGATAACACTGTATTTTTCCAACGGTTCATCGATTTTACTCTTCTTGCGCATCCCCGCGGTGTCCACCAGAATGAACGTCTTTCCTTTATAATTCCAAACCGAATCCACAGCGTCACGGGTGGTGCCCATTTCATCGGCCACCAAAGACCGTTCATAGCCAAGGAGAGAATTAATCAGCGTAGATTTCCCCACATTCGGCCGCCCAACAATAGCTGTGCGGATGATATCTTCCGACTCCTCTTCCTTTTCTTCGGGGAACCCTTCGGTGATTTTATCCAACAATTCCCCGAATCCCAGACGATTCACCGCAGAAATACCAAGCGGATCCCCCAGAGCCAAAGAGTAGAAATCGTACACATCCATTTCCTGGTTATCACTATCGACCTTGTTCACCGCCAATACCACCGGTTTCCCCGTGTGACGCAAAAGACGAGCGATAGTTTCATCATCGGGCATCAATCCCGCTCTGGCATCCACCACGAAAAGAATCACGTCCGCTTCTTCCATAGCAAGCTCCGCCTGCTGGCGAATCCCACTGGAAATCTGGTCTTTTTCATTTCTAAATTCGATACCGCCAGTATCAATCAAAGTAAATTCATAATTCAGCCACTTCACGTCACAGTAGATACGATCGCGGGTTACCCCCGGAATATCCTCCACAATGGACACACGACGCTGCGCCAGACCATTAATCAAAGTAGATTTTCCTACATTCGGCCGGCCCACAATAGCTACGAGAGGTTTACTCATGAGTCCTTTCCTTTCTATGTTACATTGACTCTAAAAATAGTTTTGGTCGCTAGTGACTCGTGACTAGTGACTAGGAAAATGCATTCCAGTCATCAGTCCATCAGTCACCGTTAGTAACTATTTTTATTCTTAATGATACACTAATTGTGTATGAAATGTCCTATCCAAAGAAACACTTCTCCATTTTTACTGTACTAAAAATTGTATGATAGGCTAGAAATAAAGTCAAGTGTCAGCCATTCTTTTTCTATTTGTCTCAACCAGTGAATCAAAAGACATTTCCCACCAGCCTAAGCTGCCTGAATGGCGTGTCAGTAGAACTTTATTGTATTTCCCAATCGGCATGAAATGAGCCAAAGTGTATGGAACGTTTCCTTACAGGGCTAAAAGACAAGCAGCGTTATCTGTATTTATGTCACTAGAGAAACACTGATGTAATCAATCAGCACTTCCTTACAGTCTCTACGAAGTTGCTCTTGATAAAAATATACAGATGATGGAAAGGAATGCAAAAAACGAGTTTTCATACATATAGGCTAATAAAAGGAATCCCCCGCCAATGATTGCACAAATATCTGAACCAGACAAACCATTATATATCTGCTTCAAACGCTTAATCATAACTATCTTCCCCTTCCTCTGAAAGCTACTGTTTCATTGACTCAGGTACCACATTAATATAGTATTGTAATTTGCCATCTTCTGTATAGGTTTCCTTTGTTCCACCATCAACTAAGTCAAATATAATTTCAAAGTTATATCCATTCTTTGACCAAGTATACGTTTGAGACAGAAGCTCATTTGTATCATATTGATGAAACTCACTCATTTCTTCATTTTCCCATCCATCTTTCTCCAGTTCATGGCTGTAGTATTTTAAAATCTGTTCCCGACTGGCATCGCTCGCAAACATACTCATCAAATGATATCTTTTAGGCGTGCGCCAAATAACATCCAATTGGGTAGCCAAAGGCTCTTGTGTATTTAATTCACGGATAGCCGCCACTTGCGGTTGCAGTTCTGCTGCCGTTTCTTTATTCCCCATACGATTCATGTAATTGAATACAATAAAAGGAACAACTAAAAAATGACCCAGGACATGACACTCCGAACGATCTTATTCTCTTTCATTTTTTGAATGAAAGACCATAATTTATTTCTATGATGGAAGCCTTCCTGCTTAGGATCAATCACGTAAAGTATATGCGAAATGAGCCATTGTATCATTTTAATTTTCTCCTTTCCTCATCATAGATATAATAGCACAAAAAACACACCCTCCTGTAAAAGAAGATGTGCTTTTCTCGTGTTATAAAATTTTCTTTCGGGCAATTCTCCTTTCCATGGAAAAAAGGAGTGAACGACCACTGGCAACACAGTAGCCTGGAGAAATGACAATTTCAATCCACGTTCCCGCGAAGGGAACGACTAGTGGTTGTTCTCTTATGGGCTTATTCCAATCAAATTTCAATCCACGCTCCCGCGAAGGGAGCGACCTGCAGTTTGTATACGCGATCAATAAAAGGTGCTTTATTTCAATCCACGCTCCCGCGAAGGGAGCGACGCGTCCGGCTGGATCGGTGTGGCCCCGGCTTGTCATTTCAATCCACGCTCCCGTG
>DBLC01000028.1:0-419 GCA_002297935.1 Dialister sp. UBA734 | reverse complement strand
ACGCTCCCGTGAAGGGAGCGACGGCAAAATTCAATATTCTGCCCTTCCTGCTTTTTATTTCAATCCACGCTCCCGTGAAGGGAGCGACAAGGTTGCTACATGGACCCGTACAACCCGCCACTTATTTCAATCCACGCTCCCGCGAAGGGAGCGACGGATGATTCTGCCTTTAGTTACCCACACCAACTACAATTTCAATCCACGCTCCCGCGAAGGGAGCGACAGGTATGGATGCGATGACAGAAACCGATGTTAAATTTCAATCCACGCTCCCGCGAAGGGAGCGACTTCGGACCGGCAGATGGTAGAAAAGGCGAAGTATATTTCAATCCACGCTCCCGCGAAGGGAGCGACGTTAAACATTGACATAAGTAGTATACTAAAGACTGACGATTTCAATCCACGCTCCCGCGAAGGGA
>DBLC01000027.1:9169-16594 GCA_002297935.1 Dialister sp. UBA734 | reverse complement strand
ACTTAATACCAGATTGCTTTAAATACAGAGTTCTTCTCCCTGTTCCTCTAGCTCCCCCATCGCTACAGAACCCTTAAATGCAGACTTCTCCTCCATGTTTATCCAGCCATCCCATCACTACAGAACCTTTAAATGCAGAGTTCATCTCCCTGTTCCTCTAGCCACCCCACCGCTACAGAACCCTAAAATACAGATTCCTCCTCCATGTTTCCCTATCCATCTCACCGCTACAGAACCTTTAAATACAGATATTTCTTCTCCCTGTTTCTCTAGCCATCCCACCGCTACAGAACCTTAATATACAGAGTTCCCTTCCATGTTTCCCTAGCCCTCACACCGCTACAGAACCTTTGCACCAAAACAAAAACGGTACACCTTATGCGTACCGTTTTCCGCCAAGCTCAAATTTCCTTCGCCTTTTCATCCAGTTTTGCCTGTACTCGTTTTCCTGTTTCTGTCATAGCGAGGCCAGCGCGGCTGGTTTCTTTCAGTTCTACCGGAAGTCTACGTCCCACGTCTGCCATGGCTTCGATGACTTCATCGGCGGGCACTTGGCTTTTCACGCCGTTCATGACCATTTCTACGGCCACCAGGGCATGGATGGCATGGAAGCCATTTCGTTTCACACAAGGCACTTCCACCAATCCACCAATGGGATCGCAAACCAAGCCCAGAATATTTTTCAAAGCCAAGGCAAAAGCATTTTCCATTTCATCGGCCGTGCCGCCTAAAAGGTCCACTGCTGCGGCAGCCGCCATAGCGCAGGCGGTACCACATTCGGCTTGGCACCCCCCTACGGCACCGGCGATGGATGCTTTTTCTGCGACCACACGACCAATGGCACCGGCCGTAAAGAGGGCCCGGGTCATATCGTTCATGGTGGCATTCACTTCTTCAGAAACCGCCGCCAGTACAGATGGAAGAATCCCGCAGGAACCGGCTGTCGGACACGCCACGATGCGATACATTTTCGCATTGGCCTCGGCAGTAGCGATAGCATAGGCACATGCCCGCTGGCACACAGGACTTAGAAATCTCATTTTTCCTGCAAAAATCCGATTGGCATCTCCCCCAACCAGACCGCTGGCAGACAGTGCCGTATCGGACAATCCCTGTTGGATGGCCTGGCGGAAAATAGGAATGGTATTTTTCATCCGTTCCCAAACTTCTTCGTAGCTTTTCCCACTTTCTTCCGCTTCCACACGACAAGCCAATTCGCCAGGAGAACACTGGGCGTCCTTGGCCGCCGCAAATAATTCAGATAAAGAATGATAATTAGATAGTTTCATATATATATTCCTTCCAAGATGATGTGTACAAAAAGGTTACTATTCTACTGATTTCAATCCCCCACATAGGATGATATTTCCTTGTCACGGGGTTATAGAAGGTTATTAAAAGGGTATGCCTCTATCTATAATCCCATAACCCTTCATAACCTTATCACTAGCATTTTCTTCTCCTTGTCAATCTATGGACCCCCGCAAACAATAACCTTTTAAATAATATCCATAGACATCGCGTATAAAATATTGGAATTGATTTTTACTATATGACTAACCATGCTTTGTGGCACCAATTGGTCCGTATGAATAATCATGACCGCTTCGTCGCCTTTTCCTTTGCGGAAGAGACGCATGGTGGAAATATTGATTTTTTCTTCTGCCAGTAAGTGACACACATCGGCCACAATGCCTGGCACATCGTGATGGCGAGTGAGGAAGGTATATTCTTCCCCGGTGATTTCTACTGGATAGCCATCAATTTCAGTAATCATGACGCGGCCACCGCCAAGGGAGCGACCCACAACCACCACATGGGAACCATGAATGCCATAGGCATCAATTTTTGCTACATTGGGGTGACCCATATCGTCTTCAGAAATGGAAAAAGAAATGGGAATCCCCTTCTCTTTCGCTAGGGTCAAAGCATCCCGAATGGAACCACTATCCGGTGCATATCCCATCAATCCAGCGGCCAGTGCCCGATCGGTGCCGTGGCCTTTTCCGGTTTTCGCAAAGGAACCATACAGTGTAATATGCGCCTTTTGTAATGGTTCTCCTAAAATGCGGCCGGCCACCTGCCCAATGCGAGCCGCCCCCGCGGTATGTGAACTGGATGGTCCAATCATGACCGGACCAATAATATCAAAAATGCCCATCATATTCTCCTTTCCTATACGTGACCGGTATACTGGTGACTGGTTATTATTTTCAACCCCAGTCACGAGTCACTAGTCACTAGTCACCAAATCAACCAATAAAAAATCTGCCTCCCGGCAGATTTCTATCATTCAAAGTAAAGCCCCACCAGGGTAAATTCCACATTGAACAAACTATGAAATTGAATGGAAAGCAAGAAATCACAAAATTTTGCGGCACTTTATGAATTGTGTGCCGCTACCACCATTTCTAACTTCTCACTTCTCACTTCTAACTGCTTTTTACATCCAATGGCTCAAATCGAAATCTTCGCCAATGGTTTCCCGGATGCAAATTTTTGCAATATACATGCCCATCAAAGTCAGGGACGAACGACGGAGCATGCTGGTATCCCAAGCGTTCTGCAATTTCGACAGATCAGAAGAAATATGGCTCAAGATATAACCCATTTCTTTTCTGTCATAAGCCACAGGCCGGGATTCGGCCAAAGCCTGGATGTTATGCCGGGTCACCATATCTTCAATTCCCAAATCATCCAAAAGAGCCTTCAAGGTGGTTTCATCTACAGCCGCCAGTTTGTAATAAGAATTATACAAACTCGGTACCACAGCCCCTTGGGGCCAGCCCTGATAGACCGCATCCAATTCGCTCTTCATAGAACCACGGAAAGCAAAAATCAATGGATACGAATCATGGAGCACCTGTCCGAAAGCGATTTCCTTATTTTCCAAGGAAATACAATGTAAATATTCCAGCTGCTGATAGCCGCTGTATTCATCAGGCAGTTTTCCCAAGAACGGAGTGATGTATTTTTCAGTGTACCGTTTCAGATGGGCGGCATCGAAATTGTCTGTATTTCTGGAATAATGGAAAATCAGAAGCAATGACAAAGCCTGGAATCCACTTTCTTCCATACGTGGCATGGCTTTCAACGCATCATAGGCCAAAATGGTCTTCGTTTCCGACCGCTTGCCATGGGCCACATCGGAAAAGGCATCGGCCACCATTTCCAGCACCCGCGGTGTCGGCATCATCACGTAGGTCCGCTGGGCATTCTGAAGGGCTTCCTGCACCATGATATGGGTCAAAGTGTCCACCGCTTCTTTATCAGACAGATGGAGTCCATCAATCAAGCGATGGGTCACAATGCGGGTATCCTGTTCGACCGTATGGGATACGGCACCATAGCGGTTCAAGAAATGACGAACGAAATGTTCTTCCAGCGAATTGACTTCTGGCTTGTCTCCCAGAATTTCCGGCATCGGTTCTGCCGCAAAAGGTCCCTTTTCTGCCGGTGCGGCTTCATAGGGCGCTGTATTTTCCAATTCTTTTCGAGAAAACACCTTCGTCTTTTCTTCTTCCAAATCCTGCGCTTTGGAAGCACCATGACGTCCCAGAGAAGGCAGAATCTGGGTGGCTTCGTCCACCGTTTCCTCGGCAGTCTTCTTGGCTTCTTCCTTTTCTTTCAGCGGCAGCGGGATTTCCATGGTCTTTTCCAAATCCGCAGCCGTCTCCTCCTGGATTTCCTTTTTCTTCTTGCCCGGCAATCCAAAGACCAAGAAATAGGACACCAATAAGAACAAAGCCGTCACAGCAGCCAATACAATATAAGGAATAATAAACATCAAATCTTACACCCTATTTTCTTCAAAATCTATGATTTTCTTATAAATAAAATTTCTTATACATGGTATCATATTTTACCAGTGATTTCAATTTGTGTGAAAAGGTTTCTGTTGCCTGTATGGATTTGCTTTCAAATCATTTCACACCCCTAGGGAATACAGGTTTCTTAGGTTGCTCAAGTTTCTCAGGTTCCTCTATAACTATTACCAGGTGCCATACATACAGCTAATAGTGCTTGTCTGTTAGCCTTGTACGTAAACGCCCCAGACGCTTTGTCTCATTTCATACCGCGTTTCTCTCATATCGCCTTTAGGAATACAACAAAGATTCTTCGGCACGCCCTTCGGGCGGCTCAGAATGACGCTGGTGGAGCGCTCCTTTTGATTCAGTGGTGATACTACGGTTTCACTGTTAGCCTTGATTTTACTGGAAGCCGTTCTTTTCTACTATCTAACCGAACTCACTTCTTTATGTCATTCTGAGACGGCCAACGGCCGTGTCGAAGAATCTTTGTGTTATTCCTTAGGGCTATTTATTTCGCTCATGGTTTAAAATGAGACTTTCCGTTTTAGTATGCTTTCCATTGAAACTACTTCTCCATTGGACGTAAAATATGCAAGAGTCCTATGAAGTAGCAATATTTCTTTGATTTTATCGATATTTCTAATAGATCTTGGGGTGGGAAGTTTGAATCACTAATAAAATTACCACAAAAAAATAAGTGTGACAAAACACGAAATGTTTCGTCACACTTTTTTACTCTTCTATTTGATAGATCGTCTTTGCATTTTTCGTGGTAGCAGCCACCAGATTTTCCAATGGCATATCTTTCAAACGGGCCAGTTCTTGGGCCACGTAATACACATTAGATGGATCATTCCGCTTTCCCCGATTCGGCGGCGGTGTCAGATAAGGGCTGTCGGTTTCAATGAGAAGTCGGTCCAAAGGAATTTCTTTCGCCACTTCTTTGAGTTTCAAGCTCTTAGGAAGTACCACCGGTCCCGCAAAGGAAATATAGAAGCCCAGTTTCATCAATTCTTTGGCGGTTTCTAAGCTGCCGGAGAAGCAATGAAGGATGCCTCGCAGATTCTTACCTTTGTGTTCTTTTAAGATGTCCAAGGTATCGCCATGGGCATCTCGGTCATGAATCAGTATGGGAAGGTCCAATTCCTTTGCTAATTCGATTTGCCGGGCGAACCACTTTATCTGTGTTTCCTTATCGGTATAAAGATAGTAGTAATCCAGCCCGATTTCCCCAATGGCTTTCACTTTGGGGTGCTGTTTCACCAAATCTGCCAATTCGGCCATGGCTTCTTCTGTGGCGTCTTTCGTCACCTGGGGGTGAATCCCCACGGCAGCATACAGGCTGTCGTGGGATTCTGCCAAGGCAATGGCTTTTTGACTGGTCGCTACATCTTCCGAAGGAATCACTACGTAGTCCAAAGTCTGGAGAATCCGAGAAATCACTTCTTCCCGGTCTCTATCAAAGGCTTTGTCATACAGGTGGGCGTGGGTGTCAAAGAGACCCATTATTTCACCTTGCTGCCAGCAGGCATATCAACGAAAGGCACCTGCAGGTTGCCATCTTTAGAAGCCGCCAGAATCATGCCCTGGGATTCGATGCCCATCAGTTTGGCCGGTTTCAGGTTGGAAACGAAAATGACGTGTTTACCAATCAAGTCTTCCGGTTTGTAGTACTGAGAAATACCGCTCACTACCGTGCGGGTATCCCCTTCGCCTACAGAGACAGTCATCTTGATCAGCTTATTGGATTTTTCAACTTTTTCTGCGGTCAGAATTTCAGCGACCCGAAGATCGGTTTTGAAGAAATCATCAATGGAAATATTTCCCTGCTTTTCTTCTTTCTTCTCTTCTTTTTTAGCTGCTTTCTTTTCTGCTTTCTTTGGTGCTGGCTTTTCTTCCTCTTCTTCGATTTCAATTCTTGGGAAAAGCTGTGGGCCCTTATTAATATGGGTTCCGTCAGCTATGCCGCCCCAAGTCAAATCTGCATAGGAAGCGTCTTTGAAATTGGTGAGGCCCAACTGGTTCCACATTTTTTCGCAAGCAATCGGAATCACCGGTTCTGCCAGGAGAGCCACGAAGCGGAGGCCTTCACAGAGGTGGTACAGCACCGCATCCAGTACCGGTGCTTTGACTTCGTCCTTCGCCAAGGACCATGGCATGGTCACATCGACGTATTTATTGAGCGCACGAACGAAAGACCAGACAGCTTTCAGACCATCATTGATTTTCCATCCGTCCATGCCAGCCCGCAGACCTTCCAGGGCTTCAGCGGCTTTTTCTTCGATGTCTTTAGAAGCAGCTGCTACAGTGGCATCGGAAGACGCATCGCCTTTGGACAGGACGCCATTTCTATATTTTTCTACCATGGACAAACTTCTGTAGAGCAGGTTGCCCAGGTCGTTGGACAGGTCAGAATTGATGCGGCTGATGAGACGGTCGCGGCTGAAGTTGCCGTCCTGTCCCAGCTGGATATCGTTCAGCAGGTAGTAACGAATGGCATCGGAGCCAAATTCCTGCAGCAGCGGAATTGGGTCCACCACGTTGCCCTTGGATTTGGACATCTTTTCACCGTCGACAATCAGCCAACCATGGCCATAAACCATCTTCGGCAGTTCAATGCCCAGGCTCATCAACATAATCGGCCAAATGATGGTATGGAAACGAACGATTTCCTTTCCTACCAGGTGCACATCGGCAGGCCAGAATTTTTTGAATTTTTCCGGATCATCCACAATGCCGGCTGCGGTGAGGTAGTTGACCAGAGCATCGAACCATACATACACCACATGCTTCGGGTCGAACGGCACCTGAATGCCCCAGGTGAAGCTGGTACGGGATACGCAAAGGTCTTCCAAACCGCTCTTGACGAACTGAATCATTTCATTTCTACGAGATTCCGGCTGGATGAAAGACGGGTTTTCTTCGATATATTTCAGCCAACGGTCCGCATACTTGGACATTTTGAAGAAATAGGCTTCTTCACTGACCCGCTGCAGCGGACGGCCACAATCGGGGCACACATGATTTTCGTCCAGTTTGTTTTCTGGCCAGAAGGATTCGCAAGGTACACAGTACCAGCCTTCGTATTTTCCTTTGTAAATATCTCCGTTGTCATAGGCACGCTGGAACAGCATCTGCACCACTTTCTTATGACGTTCTTCGGTGGTACGAATGAAGTCATCATTGGAAATATTCAGTTCTTTCCAAAGCTGCTGGAACATGCCAACAATCTTATTGGTGTATTCGATCGGGGTAACCCCTGCTTCTTCGGCCTTCTGTTCAATCTTCTGTCCGTGTTCATCAGAACCGGTCAGGAAAAAGACATCATAGCCGTCCAAACGCTTGAAACGAGCCATGCTGTCCGCAATGGATGTGCAATAGGTATGTCCGATGTGCAATTTCGCACTGGGGTAGTAAATCGGGGTGGTAATGTAGTACTTTGGTTTTTCGCTCATGAAAATTCCTCCTGTATGAGATAACCGATGATATCGTCTCATCAGCAATATTTCATCTATTATAACGCGACATAGCGGTTATGTCTATGACAGTGACGGGTCATTTATTTGTTTTTGATGGAAAAGTGCGTAGTGAGTAGTGCGTAGTGCGTAATGGT
>DBLC01000027.1:8970-9116 GCA_002297935.1 Dialister sp. UBA734 | reverse complement strand
TTTGGAAGCGCCCCAATCCCCCCTCTTTTAATAATCTTAAAAAAGTATGCAGTTCGTAGTAGGCAATTGGAAATATCTTTTTTATGTGAAATCATCAAATATCTTTTTATCGAAATTATTTTCCATATAAAAAGGGGTATTGGGGC
>DBLC01000027.1:0-8925 GCA_002297935.1 Dialister sp. UBA734 | reverse complement strand
CGCACTTCGCATTACGCATTGCCCGCAATTTCAAAACACGAATTCATCCCCCTTCCCCTCCAATTCATGATATAATAAATCACAAAATATGCTATTTCCTTAAGGAGGCCATTTTGATTTTACATAAAAAACTTGTCTACCTCACCGCTGCGCTTCTTCTCTCCGGCGGTTTGTTCACGGCAGAAGCGAAAACCATTCTTCTTGTCCCCCAGGATGATCGCCCTGTCAGCCTGGCCTATACGGTATCCACAGCGGAAAAGGCGGGATACGATGTGCTGACGCCGCCGAAGGCCTATTTATCAGGGAAGAATTACCATGGAAGCCCTGACCAGGTATGGCAATGGATTAAACAGAATATGTCGAAAGCAGATTGCGTGGTTCTTTCCACCGACACGTTGATTTATGGCGGCCTGGTAGATTCCAGAAAGCACAATGAATCACTGGATACACTGATGGCGAGAGAAAATCGTATTTCCCAGCTGCACAAATCCTATCCGCAGGTACCGATTTACGCTTTTGGCACCATCATGCGTACTCCCTATGCATCCAACAGCGGGGTAGAGCCGTACTATTACTCCAACTACGGCAACGCTCTGTATCGCATTTCTGGGTTGCAAGATAAAATGGACACCAGCGACATCACCAACGAAGAAGCGGCAGAATTGCTATCCCTCAAGCTGACTGTGCCTTCTGAATATTTACAGGACTGGTTCAAACGGCGCACGAAAAACAATACCATCAACCGGATGCTCATCAAAGATACCCAAAGCGGTCTCTTTGCGTACTACTGTGAAGGCCATGATGACAATAGCAAAAATTCCCAATCCGCCATGGAAGCCCGATATTTAGGGAAACAGTCTCAAAAGCTATCTCCGAAAATCTACGGTTCCTTCCCTGGGGCAGACCAGCTGGCGTTGCTCCTCATTGCGCGGTACCACAATGACATCAATCATCTGAAACCTACTTTCGCTTCCATTTATCCTCTGGGTCGAGCAGAAGACACGGTTTCAAGCTATGAAAGCCAGCCGATCGGTAAAACCATCAGTGAACACATCGAAGCCGTAGGCGGCACCGCGGCAGGAAAACAGACTCCAGATATCGTACTGGCAGTGAATACACCTCTTTCTTCTACGGGAGAATCGGGACAATTCAGCAACTATGGGATGATGAAACCATCCACTACGGATTTCATGAATCGAGTCAAAGATGTGGTGGACCGAGGCATTCCGGTTTCCATGGTGGACGTGTACTTTGCCAACGGCTCCGACAATACCCTTATGAGCCTCATGACCCAAAATGATTTGCTCTATAAAGTGGCTGCCTACAATGGCTGGAACACCGCTTCCAATACCATTGGCTACGCCATTGCCCAAGCCATTCTGGCGCCAAACATGAGCGCCCAGGACCATAAGGATATGCTGATTGAACAGTACATCGACAACTGGGCTTATCAAGCCAACGTGCGGAAAAATATCACGCGCTTGACCGAGTTGGAACACACCAATTACAAACCCACCCCGGCCATGAAAGAAGAAATGATTGCGGAACTGCAGGACTTTGCCAAGCGGAAAATGAACTTGGACCCAGCCACCATCAGCGCCGACTTCCCCTGGGGCCGTCTCTTTGAAATTGACGCCAAAGTCTCCCCCACACCGAAATACACGGTGTACCTGACCGCTGCCGAAAAACAGCGTCGTGCCGAAGAAGCCGCTAAAAAGGCTGCTGAAGAAGCAAAGAAAAAAGCCGAAGCCGAAGCCAAGGCCAAAGCGCAGCAAGCGAAAGGAAATACAAACAATACGGGAAATACAGACAATGCAACCGATGCCACTTCTGCAGGAGAAGAATCCGATGATGATATTTCTACCATTGTGATTTACAAGTAATTTGAGTGACTGGTGACTCGTAAGGGATTAGGTGAAAGATGCCTAATCCCTTTTTTGTGTGAATAGTTACCGTAATGTGTTTATTAAGGTAAGTGAAACAATGCGATGATTTCTTCTAAGAGAAAAGGCTCTTAAGGTTCTCAAGGCTCTGAGGGTTCTCGAATGTGCTTTATAAGCGCTAACGTTATTTCCTCTTTTGAGAAACGCCAGAACTTTAAGAACCTTAAGAACCCTTAGAACCTGAACTTCCTGTGAAATCATGCCTATTAACGCCAACGCCTTAATTTATCAATCGAAACATGTCAAACCCATCACTTTATGTTATACTTATATGGATTATAAAAATACAAGGAGGTTACCTATGAATATTCTTGTTACCGGCGGTGCTGGGTATATCGGTTCCCATACGGTGAGAGCCTTAGCGGCTGAAAAAGATTTCACCCCTGTGGTATTTGATAACTTGGCGACCGGTCATGCCGAATCGGTTCCAGAAGGAGTCACCTTGGTCAAAGGCGATATCCATGATACAGATTTTGTAGCAGAAACACTGAAGAAATATGATATTTCCGGTGTGATTCACTTTGCTGCTTACTCTCTGGTAGGCGAATCCATGGTGGATCCAGCCAAGTATTATAACAACAATGTAGAAGGCACGCTCCATCTGTTGGAAGGGATGCGGAAGGCCGGGGTGGATAAGATTGTATTCTCCTCCACCGCTGCCGTTTACGGCGAACCGGAAAAGACGCCCATTGAGGAAGATTTCCCCCACAATCCGACCAATGTGTATGGACGCACTAAATTGGTGATTGAAAATATGATGCACGATTTCACCATGGCCTATGGGCTTCACTATGTGGCCCTTCGCTACTTCAATGCAGCCGGTGCTGCGGAGGAGGGCTGCATCGGGGAAGACCATAATCCGGAATCCCATCTGATTCCGCTGATTTTGAAAACCGCCCAGGGCGTGCGGGATCACATCGCCATTTATGGCACCGACTACCCCACTCCAGATGGTACTTGCATTCGCGACTACATCCATGTGGTAGACCTGGCCAATGCCCACGTGCTGGCTATGAAATATCTACTCAATGGTGGAGAAAGCAATTATTTCAACTTAGGCAGTGAAAACGGGTTCAGCGTCCGTGAAATGATTGAAACCGCCAAGAAAGTGACCGGCGTAGATTTCAAAGTCACCGAGGAAGAACGGCGCTCCGGCGACCCGGCCGTGCTGATTGCCTCCTCTAAGAAATGCAAAGAAGTCCTGGGATGGCACCCCACCCACTCCGATACAGAAGAAATTATCGCTTCTGCCTGGCAGTGGCATAAAGCGCATCCGTATGGATATAAGAAGGATTGAGTTTTATTCCGCCATTGCGCGAATAGTGCGTAGTGAGTAGTGCGAAGTGCGTAATGGTGGAAGGGGTGCACAATTCATATAGCACCCCAATACCCCTATTTATTATAAGATTATTGCGTTAGTAAGTACGAATTTGTTGGAGATTATAGGGTTCTTAAGGTTCTAAATGTTCTTAGGGATTTCGAATGTGCTAATAAACGATAGCGGCATCAGCTCATTCGAAAAACCTGAGAAACTTGAGAACCCTTAGCAACCTGAGTAACCTATAACCGCTAGCGTATTTTCTCCAATTGCCTCAAACGAAATATAAAACATTAATCAAAGGAGCCCCCTATGAAAAGAATCAGAAAAGCAGTCATTCCTGCCGCTGGTTTTGGTACCCGTTTCTTGCCGGAAACCAAAGCCATGCCGAAGGAAATGCTTCCTATTGTGGACAAGCCGACCATCCAGTACATTGTAGAAGAAATTCGTGCCAGTGGCATCGAACAGATTCTCATCATTTCTGGTCATGCCAAAAGAGCCATCGAAGACCATTTCGATTCTTCCCCGGAATTGGAAGAACATCTTTATGAATCGGGCAAAATGGATCTTTTGAAAGAAGTCAGAAAAGTGGCTTCTGTGAAAATTCATTATACCCGCCAGCAATACATGAGAGGTCTGGGCGATGCCATTCTTTGTGCCAAGGAATTTATGGACGGCGAACCTTTCGGCGTCATCCTTGGTGATGATGTGGTATACAATGGCACCGGCGAACCGGCTCTGAAACAGCTGATGGATCAGTATGAAAAGACCGGCGGCACCGTCATCGGCTGCCAGATTGTACCGAAAGAGCAGGTTTCTTCCTACGGCATTGTAGATGGCGAAGCCACCGCGGACCCGAACCTGGTTCGTGTCCGTGACATGGTAGAAAAACCAGCCGTCGAAGAAGCACCGAGCCAGTTTGCTGCCCTGGGCCGTTATGTCATTACGCCCGATGTATTTGAAGTATTGGAACAGACCAAACCAGGCAAAGGCGGAGAAATTCAGCTCACCGATGCCCTGCGCGTCCTGGCCCACCACCAGAAAGTTTTCGCTTACAACTTCACAGGCAAACGGTACGACACAGGAAATAAACTGGGCTATCTGAAAGCCACCGTAGAATTTGCGCTCCGCAGAGAAGACCTGGGCCCGGCATTCAAAGACTACCTGAAAGGCCTTGTGGCACAGATGGATAAGTAATTCCAGTGTTAGCATTTGAGACACTTATCAGAAACCCGCTAGAAATTAAAGGTTTCTCAAGGTTCTCAGGTTGCTCAGGTTTCTCGAATGAGATGACAACGACAGTGTCTTTTATCCCACTTGAGAAGCCTGAGAAACTTGAGCATCCTGAGTAACCTGAGCAACTTAATAATGGAGGTATTATCATGGAAGAAGAAAAGTTAGAAAATCAGGACCCTTATCGCATTGACCTGATGCGGACCCTTTGGGAAAACACCTATAGAGGAACCATTTTTGATTATAAAGAACAGTATGTAGCTACCGTTCGTTTGATTTTCAGCATTCCCCTGGACAGAAGCGAAGTACCGGACAACGCACCGGAAGTGAGTCCAATGATTATCGTTCTCGTAGAAGATACCACCCTCTCCCCAATTCAGGTAGTAGATTTCGAACAGGCCATGACCCCGATTTTGGCAAAGAAATTGGCTAATAAATATTTCCAGCCCGATCGCATCATGTACTTCTACCCTAGCCCGGCCGATGGCGCAGAAACCAATCAGATCGATAACGGAACCATTCGGGCTGACTAAAAACCGTAAGGTTTTGTGTCAGTAGCGATATTTCCATAGAGATAACAGGTTTCTCAGGTTGCTCAGGGCTCTCAAGTTTCTCAGGTTTTTCGAATGAGATGATGACGCCAGCGTCTGTTGGCACATTCGAGAAACCTGAGCAGCCTTAGCAACTTGAGTAACCTAAGTAACCTGTAAACAACAAAAAAGAATCTTGTCACCATCGACAAGATTCTTTTTGTTGCTCCTTCTAGGGATTAGGGATTAGTAGCTAGGCCCTAGGAAATATACCACCTTACCTGTTGTGTCACAGTTGTTAGCTCTTAGCTGCTAGAGAAACACTGATTTCCTAATCCCTAGGGCCTAATCCCTAGCCACTAAATTCTCATTCCCCCGCCAATTCCTTAATACACTGGATGGTGAGGTCATATTTTTCTTTCAGCTGCGGGAAGAGGGTTTCCGTTCCTTCCAGTTTGCCCGCACGGAGAATTTCTGTAATTTCTACGCTCAATGGATAAAGCTGAGAAAAGGCCAGATTGGATGCCACCCCTTTTAACGTATGAGCGGCGCGAAAAGCTTCCTCCACATTGCCCTGGGCTAAATATTTCTCCAAATCAGCAAAGCTCGGGTCTGCCAAAAATTTGACCGCAAACTTTTTGATAAACATATCACTGGGGAACCGATGACTGATTTCCCCATAATCTCCACCCATCTTCTGATAGCATTCTTCCACCGTCATAATAACAGTGCCTCCTTATATAAGATTATTTATTAATTGTATTTTCTGAAATAATGCGTAATGCGAAGTGCGTAGTGCGTAATGGTGGAAGGGGCGCACAACTTATATAGCGCCCCAATACCCCTTTTTTATCAGGAAATACGCTGTTGCTATTTGATAACTACGTCAATGAATAAATTTGATTTTCACATTACCATTTTTGATACTCGGTACGGATAATGGACTGGATTTCCTTTAATCCTTGCAAAAGCAGCGGATTAAACGTACCACATTCCCCATTCAAAATCATTTCAATGGCTTTATCATGGGTAAAGGCATCTTTATAGCAACGTTTGCTGACCAATGCATCATATACATCTGCCAGTGCTACCACTTGCGCAGAAATCGGAATGGCATCCCCTACGAGACCATCTGGATAGCCTTTACCATCCCACCGTTCATGGTGCCAGCGACAAATTTCATAGGAGATTTTAACCAGTTTGTTGTCTTGGTATTTATCCAAACTTTTAATGATATCCGCCCCAATGATGGTATGGGTTTTCATGATATCAAATTCTTCCTTGGTCAGTTTCCCCGGCTTATTCAGAATTTTTTCATCGATGCCAATTTTGCCAATATCATGAAGAGCCGATGCGGTAGCAATCAAGCTCTGGTCATTCCATGTCAGTTTGTACTGGCTGGTAATTTTGGAAAGCTGTCCCAAAAGCAATTCGGTCAGCTTATTGATATGCCGGATATGGACCCCTGTTTCCCCACTCTTATAGCCAATGGCTTGGCTTAAGATGGAAATCATCATATCATTGTTCTTTTCTTTTTCATGGATCTGGGCGGTCACGATTTGACTGAGCCGACGCTGTTTGGTGAACAGTTTGATGATGTTAAATACACGCTGCCGAACTGTATTGATATCAAAGGGACGGCTGATATAGTCAGACGCACCATACTCATAGGATTTCCGAATGAACTGAATGGAGTCAGCACTGGAAATCATCATGACCGGTATATCATCAATCCAGTGTTCCTGGTTCATCTTGGCCAGTACTTCAAATCCATCTTTCTTTGGCATTACGATATCCAAAAGGACCAAAGAAATTTGCGTACCATACTGGGCCAAAAGAGAAATGGCTTTTTCCCCATCTTCTGCCTCGATGATGCGATAGTCCCGAGTAAGCATTTCACTCAAGATATCTCGATTCATTTCATTATCATCCACAATGAGAACCAATGGACGAACTCGTTTCTCCGGTGGTCTATCTTCCAGTTCTACATCTTCTTCCATGGCCACCGTATTCTTATAAGACTTAGCATAATACATCAATTTGTCTGCATGGGCCACTACATCTTTCACATTTCCTTCGTAAAGCATAGCACCGCCAATGCTGACAGAGAGTTTGATATTTTCATAATCAGGAACAATGGTAGTAGAAATTCGTTCCTGAATGGTCCGAAGTTTTGCTGCAAAAATAGAAGCTGATACATTGGGAAGCAGCAAAAGAAATTCATCGCCGCCATAGCGAATGAGGTAATCGGACTTTCGGATATTTTGCAAAATAGTCCGCACCACCGCCTGGAGACACGCATCGCCGCCACGATGACCTAAAGTATCATTGTACAGTTTCAAATCATCGATATCAATGAAGGCCACCCCTGCGGTACCGTGATAATGAGAAATCTGATCTTCCCAATACCGACGGTTGTAAGCACCGGTCAAAGGATCATAGTACATCGATTTATGAAGGGAGAATTTCTTAATCACATCTTCAAACCCTTCCACATCGATGAGCATGCCATCATCCAATTTGCGGATCATTTCCATGATATAAGGATTGCCGTCTATTTCCACATACCGCGCATTAATCTGATAGGCTTCTCCATTGATGAATTCAAATTTAATGGCAGGCTGGTGGGTCGTATAGGCTTTCTCCGCCGTGCAGCCACTGCAATTGATGCTTTGATTTTCGCACTGGAAACAATGGCATTTCTCTTTGATGTGCCCGCCATCTATTAAACGGACATCATTAAATATTTTCTTCAAACAGGCCATTTCTTCCTTCGCCTGTTGCATGGTCATTTTCTCTACGCCGTTCATAGCTAATCCTCCATATAACTATCTATATATTAGCATATGGAGAGACCATAGATAAAGTGAAAATATACATTTTCTTACAAAATTTGATAAAAAATTGAAATTTATGACTGTTGTTGGTTGTGAGTTGTTGGTTATCTGGCTCCAAACAACTAACAACCACCAACTCACAACTCCCCTGCGAACTAAATTTCGCAGGGTATGATTTTCCATAGCTGATGCAATTTTAATAAGTGGAGGGACAAAATTGAAAAATTTTGAAAAAAGATGTTGTGATTTTTGCCTACTTCTGCAATGTTAATATATGGAGGAGGAAAAATCAAAACTTCTACCTAGGACGATTGGGCTATCTTTATCCATTGAAATGAACTCTAGAGGCAATGAAAATAGATACCGAAGCGTGATCAAGAAGTTTGACATCTTCCCTCCTCTGATTGATGGTTGTCTATCAGGATGATTGACTCTTGGCTATTTCTACAAGAAATACTTGCTAGCGGTGTTTCAAGAAGAAATAACTAAGCAGCAATCACGCTAGCTCCCAATAACAAACAACCATCAACCAACAGCAAGCACGACAAAAACACGGACCTTCCCGTTATATATCCCATAGTAGGCTGACTTTGACGACCAGTTTGGAGCGCCCTTGGGCAGAGAGAAACGTAGAAATATGATTTCACCAATCTTCCCATCCGGCATGCGCCTTCGCCGTATTCATTGTGACCTCTCCCTGGATCATTCACACGGATATTCATCCGTGTTTTTGTCGTGCAAAAAAAAGGATTCTTAGGTTACTCAGGTTTCTCAAGGTTCTCAGGTTCGTCGAATGAAATCAATAACGCCAGTGTCTATTAGCACATTCGAGAAGTCGAAGAGTCCTTAGCTCCTTATGTAATCTAAGAATCAATATGATTAGAAACGCAAAAATGATATTAAAAGAAATCGCTAAAATACACCAATAAACACTGGCGATTTTCATCGTACCGTCATTTCGACCGGTCGTATTTGTGCTTGATGACACAATCCTTATGAAACACAATGTGTAGGAGAGTGGAGAAATCTCTCAGCACCAGCGGGAAGGGCTTGATGAATCATGC
>DBLC01000053.1 GCA_002297935.1 Dialister sp. UBA734 | reverse complement strand
AACCCTAAGAACCCTAAGAACCTTTAGAACCTTCTGAGAGCGGAACCATAGAGATGAAAAAATTCCATTTTCAGCACCAACAGAACCTTATGACAGCGGAATCATTGAGAGAAGAGAAATTCGCTATTTCCACCCGCAACTCTTTCTTTTCTCCTTATTTCGTAGTAAAATATAAACCGTATATTGTCAAAAAATAGACAACATGAAAATTGAGGTGGAGAAATGCCCACCAGTAAGTGACATTACATGAGTAAATGCAATGTTGTTAAGTTAAGACTTTGTGTGATTTGGTGGCAAGTATGGCTTGCTTAAAGATCTTCGGTTTCATGAATGCATAAGATGGACACTAGCGGTGTTATCTCGTTCGAGCAACCTGAGAAACTTAAGAACCCTGAGCAACCTGAGAAACTTTGCCCAAATAAGGGAGTATTACAATTGAAATTACATACGACGAAATGGAAAAAGTCCATGGCCATGGCGGCTGCGGCGTTGCTGTCGGTGTCCTGTCTGGCTTTGGCTGGATGTGGAAGCGATAGTCCGTCTCAGACGACCGGCGGAGACGCAGTGAAGGCCGCTTCGACCGCACAGGCTGACCCGAATCTGAAGCCCGGCGTGGCTGTGGTGCATCGAGCAGAAGATGTGAAATACAGCGTTCCGGAAGGGGTATCGGTATTGATGTATCACATGATTGGTGATTTGAAAGACAATGCAGCGGTTATGACCGAAGCGAATCTGCGGCTGCAGATGAATTATCTTCGTGACCACGGCTATCACCCGATCACCATGCAGGAATTGTACGATTATGTAGCCAAAGGGGCGCCGCTTCCGGAAAAACCGGTATGCATTACCTTTGATGACGGCTATGCCGACAGCTACAGCGTGGTATATCCATTGATGAAGGAATACGGATTCCCCTGGACCCTGTTCGTCATCACCGATGATGTGGGCAAGCCTTACAACCGTATGACTTGGGACCAGCTGAAAGAAATGGCCGACAGTCACACCGTGACCATTTCCAATCACACCCTGTCCCACCCGAAGCTCCATAACTTGGCCACCAAACAGGAAAAAATCAATGAAATCAAAGGGGCCAATGATGCGCTCAAGCAGCACCTGGGCATCGATAATGTCTGGCTGGCCTATCCTTACGGCGACTATGACGATGAAGTCATCGGCATTTGCAAAGAACTGGGCATCAAAATGGCCGTCACCACCGACGCCGGCCGCGTTCACGTAGGCAGCTATCCCTATGATCTGAAGCGTGTGTACATCGGAAATGATATTTCCTTGGCCCGCTACGGCGAACGACTGACGAAAGATAACTACGCACCGGTTTAATACAGTGCGTAGTGAGTAGTGCGGAGTGCGTAGTGGTGGAAGGGGCGCACAACTTATATAGCGCCCCAATACCCCTTTTTATAATCATAATTAAGGATTTTTATACCGTTGGAGTCTCAGCAACTGGCTCCTGGCGACTCGCTTTTAGCCGGCTAGTGGCTAGAAGCTAGCCGCTAGGAGCTGTGACACGGCAGGAATCATCGGGTATTTCCTAGGGCCTAGCTACTAATCCCTAACTACTACATCTTCACTATGTGCCAAATAAAACAAACCGTATTTTAGTTTTAGGAGTACGAATGAAACGAATTTTTAACAACCTGGTGGTCAAATTTGTTCTCATCACCTTGGTTTTCTTCCTCATCACGTCGCCGATTGTGGTGCTGTTTGGGCCCTTCGGCAATTTGAAGAGAGCCGTGGTGGGGGCGATTATGCGCTCCCGTCATCCCCAGTACATCACATGGTTGTACAACCAGGATGAATTGAACCAGATCTTAGGGGTCGTGACCACCACCGATAAGCAGAAAGTTTTCTCTTTCAAACCCCGCACCGATTCTACGCTGAATCTGAAGAAAATCGAGACCTCCCGTTTCGTCGGGTATCTGTTGGAAATACCGAACCCGAAGCGGGTCCAGGTCGCCACAGCCGCTGATATCAATGAAAAAGGGGACACCACGTCCCATATTGCCCAGACGAACAACGCCGTGGCTGCCATCAATGGGGGCGGTTTCTATGACCCCAATGGCACCGGTATCGGCCGACTGCCCTATGGTTTTATTCTCCATGAAGGGAAATATCTCCTAGGCCAGCAGGTCGACGACCAGGAAAAAGTTGATTTCGTAGGCATGACCAAGAGCGGCAACTTGATTGCTGGTCACTACAACAAGAAAGAACTCCGTGATTTGGGGGCCATCGAAGGATTGACTTTCGGACCGCCACTGATCATCAATGGCGAAAAAGTCATCAAAAGTGGCGACGGCGGATGGGGCATTTCTCCGCGTTCGGCTATTGGGCAGAAGAAAGATGGCACCATTCTCTTCCTGGTCATCGACGGTCGTCAGCCAGGGTACAGTATCGGTGCTACCTTGGTGGATTCTCAGAATATTCTCTATGAAAACGGCGCGTACATCGCAGCCAACTTGGACGGCGGTTCTTCCACCACCTTGTACTACAATGGCAAAGTGGTCAATAAACCGGCAGACCTTTTGGGCGAGCGTATGATTCCCACCGCATTTATCGTAAAATAAGGAGGACAAAGTGAATAATAAATTTGCTAAATTCATGGTTTGCTTTGTTCTCGGCTTCGGTATTCAGGCCGGTGCCTATATTTACATGGACCAAGTCCTCTTTGCTCCCTTGTCCAGCGGCGACTATGACATGTCTGACGTGAAGGATAAAATGGCAGAACAGGCAGAAAAAGAAGGAAAGAAACTGTACGCCAAAGTCCAAGTGAAAGGGAAAGCCTATTATTCCTTTGACTACAAATACATGGCCGATGTGACACAGGATTCGGTATGGATTTACAAAGCGGAAGATTTGAGCAATCCACAAAAAGTGGACCTGAAGAACCAGGGGGTGTCCTTCTTCGAATGGATGCCTGACAGAAACTTGGCCCTCATTGCCATGTACCCGATTCACTGGAAAGGCGGCCGCTGGGATGTCACCTTGGCCCGCTACAATCCAGAAGGTACTACCCACGAATCGGACGCCCCGATTCGGGACCTTCCAAGAAATGCTAAAATTGTGGACGTGGCCTACTCCACCGCCACCAATGCGGTATATATGAAAATGGAAGTGGGCAAAGGACTCTATCGCATTTATAGAACCGATGCGAACTACGATACCCGCCGCATTTACGTCCAGAGCTCCCACATCGGGAAATTGGCGGTATTCTACGACGAAGACCGACTCTTCTATGATGATAGCCAAAAAGGCATCTTGTACACCTTCAATGGAGACGACAGCTCCTGGAGAATTATTTCTCCGCCAGGGGCCTTCCGCTTGGTTGGCGTAGGGGACGACAAAACCATTTACGCTGCTAAGATCAATACCAAAGGCGAAGTCACCGCTTACTACACAGGTAAACTGGGCGTAGGCTTCAAAGAAGTGAAAGCCCTGGACGCACCGGTGGAATTCAACTCTGTCACCGTCCATATGATTCAAGAAGCCGCTTCCCACGCGGGGAAATAAGTTTGTCTAACAGAGAGATGAGATATTATGTGTCTCATCTCTTTTTTAGTGCGTAGTGGTGGAAGGGGCGCACATAATTTGGAAGCGCCCCAATACCCCCTCTTTATAAAATAAATGGTTATAGCATTATACGTCATTTCGACCGATCGTATCAGTGCTTGATGATATAGAAGTATTGAAATAAGATGTGCCCCTGAGTGGAGAAATCTCTCAGCACCAGCGGAAAGGGCTTTCTGTATCAAATCATAACGGTGAGACTACACTTCGAGCAAAGTGAGATAGGTATCTCTAGCGAGCTGCCATGATAGGTGTCATTTAGCCCTTACCGCTAGTGCTGCGAGATTTCTCCACTCTCCTAGACATTCAGTTTCATTACGCTTGTATCATCAAGCACGAATACGACCGGTCGAAATGACGCTAGTGATATAATCAGTTCAAATCACTAAGCAAAATACCACCGGTCTGTTCGCCTTGGATGAACTCCATAATGCCATATTTCCTAATCCCTAATCCCTAGGGCCTAGCTACCAGTCACCAGTCACCAGTCACTAGTCACTGAAAAATCAACGATTTTTCAAAAAGTCCGTGCCAGAATGGACATGAAATGATATAATAGACCAGATATGGATATGTGAATAGAGATATCTATCTCATGGAAACGAAATGATAGTATTAAGGTGACTGGTGACTGGTGACTAGGGGTTTATTTCCAGTCACTAGGCACCGTTGAAAAATGAAAAGGAGCGCGGAAATGGAAGACAATACGATGTATACCGCCGATGACCGACTGATTGTCGCATTGGACGTGGACAGCTTTGACAAAATGAAAGCCCTGGTGGATGAACTGGGGGATCTGGTTTCCTATTACAAAGTAGGAATGGAACTGTACTACAGTGCCGGCAGTGACACCATCAAATATTTGAAGGAACACGGTAAGAAAGTATTTCTGGACTTGAAACTGCACGACATCCCCAATACAGTAGGACACAGTGTGGCTTCCGTGACCCGTCTGGGAGTTAACCTCATCACCGTTCATGCCGCTGGTGGTCGTGCTATGATGCAGGCCGCTTCCCGGTATGCGAAAATCACCGCCGATGAATTGGGCGTAGAACGTCCGAAGATTCTGGCCGTCACTGTTTTGACCAGCTTCGATGACAAAGGCTGGGAAGAAGTGGGGGGGCACCTTCCGATCCAGGACCACGTACTGGAATTGGCCGAATTGGCTAAGGATTCCGGTGTCGATGGGGTCGTAGCTTCCCCAAGAGAAGCTGCTTCCATTCGCCAGATGGCCGGCAACGATGATTTCCTCATCGTTACCCCAGGTATCCGTCCATCCTTCGCCCAGACCGATGACCAGAAACGTATTGCTACCCCGTCCGATGCGTTCAAGGACGGATCTTCTATGCTTGTTATTGGACGACCGATTACACAGGCCATTGACCCCTGTGCGGCTGCCCGTTTAATTTTGAAAGAAATAAAGGAGAATGCATAATCATGATGACTGAAAAAGAAATCGAATCCTTGCTGAAAGAAACCAAAGCCATTCTGGAAGGTCACTTCCTTCTGACCAGCGGTCTCCACAGCCCTCTGTACGTAGAAAAATTCAACGTACTGCAGCATCCAGAATACACCGAAAAACTGTGTGAACAGTTCGCTGAACACTTCAAAGACAAAGGTATCGAAACGGTCATCGGACCGGCTACCGGCGGTATCATCCTTTCTCAGGTGACTGCTCGTCTCCTGGGTGTTCGTTCCATTTTCACCGAAAGAGAAAATGGCAAAATGACCCTGCGCCGTGGCTTCAAAGTCGCTCCTGGTGAAAAAGTCCTCATCGTAGAAGACATCGTCACCACCGGCGGTTCCATTAAAGAAGTGGTTGACGTAGTCAACAAAGCCAAAGGCGATATCGTAGGCATCGGTCTTCTGGTAGACAGAAGCGGCGGCAAAGCAGACTTCGGCGTACCACCGGAAAAAGTATTCCCGCTGCTGCACCTCACCGTTCCGACCTACAAACCAGAAGAATGCCCACTGTGCAAAGCTGGCGTAGAAATCACCGAACGCGGCAGCCACCATCTGAAGAAATAATTTCATATGTGGATAATGAAAAAGAGTCACTCATTGCGGAGTGGCTCTTTTTGCTTTTGGGTGACTTGGCGCTGGGGATTAGTAGCTAGGCCCTAGGGATTGGGAATGCGTAATGCGAAGTGCGTAGTGCGTAATGGTGGAAGGGGTGTTAGGGCTCAGTTAATCTAG
>DBLC01000180.1:2469-6480 GCA_002297935.1 Dialister sp. UBA734 | reverse complement strand
CTTTCATCGCTTTGACGACTAGTTCTGGGCCACCTCTCTGTGAGTAAGGCAGTCCCTTTCGGGGGCACCCTGCCTGGAAACTGACGTACTCGACCAGGCGCCTGATTCATTGGATGAGACTACTTGGGAAAAGGAAATGCTTTTCTGCCTTTTTGGCGTGGAAATGATCTCTTGGTGACTGGTGATTGGGAAAGGATAGGAATTTAGCTGCTATTGCATTGCTATGATTTTATGGCAAAGTAGGATATAATAAATAAAAGAAATGAAATCATTGATTATACAAACAGAGAATTTTTATTTCTTTGTATTTGTTATAGGTTATGTCATATAGGTCAGTGAAATATAAGATGATTTCTTTTGAAGCCAATTGACTCAGCACTGGGGAGTAACCTGAGAACCCTGAGTAACTTGTAACTTCTGAAGAAATCATAGCTATTGATACAAAACCTGAAGGGCATTACCTTATTATAGGAGGTTTGTATGAAACGGATTTCCTTGTTTTTATTTTCCTTGCTGTCTTTTGGCTTGTGTCCCCTGGTGACTCGGGCAGCCGATGGCATGGATATGGTGCAGGTGATACACCATCCTGTGGTGGAAAGTGTATTGGCTGCAGTGATTCTATTGTCTATCTTGGCAGAAATCAAAACCGCTGGCTTTTCCGGTGGCTCTGTGGTGGCTGCCTTGGCCGGGTGCGTATTGCTCGGGGCCAACTGGTACATGGGAGAAGGCGATGTGATCGAGTTCCTGCTGTACTTTGGCGGGATGGCTTTGGTTCTGCTGGATCTGTTGCTTTTTATGACCGGTGCTATGGCGGCAGCGGGATTGGTAGCTTTGCTTACGGGATTGTTTTTCACCTTTGGCGGAGGCATCACGGCGCTATACATTTTGTCGGCCGCTATTTGTCTTGCTGCGGTGGGCATGTATTTCCTGGCTGGCCATTTGTCAAAAAGCCCTTTGTGGCAAAAAATCACTTTGTCATCCAAGCTGTCTGGAAAAGCGGGCTTCGTTTCTTCTTCGCAGAAGCTCACTGGATTTGAAGGCAAAGAAGGGGTGGCACTGTCCGTCCTTCGACCGGCTGGTAAGGTGAAAATCGACGGTACCGTTCTGGATGCGGTCTCTTCGGGTGACTTCATCGAAAAAGGACAGCCCGTGCGAGTCCAAAAGGCAGAATCCAGTTATGTAGTAGTGTCCGAGAAGTAAGTGAATTGGTCATTTATTTACTAATTATTTCTATTCATGTGTATTATAGTTGTATCTTGTGTTATCTTATGTCATTCAGTTGACCGTATGAGAGGCGTTTCTTATATTTTTAGGGCTCACTAAATCGAGCAACCTGAGAATCTTGAGAAACCTGAGCAACCTGTTATCTCTAGCGGAATGATGTCTACTAACGCAGGACTTATATGCATTTCTTGTATTAGGAGGTCAAGTATGGAACTTTTAATTCTTCCTGTCATTTTTGTGGTACTTTGCATTGTGGTACTCACTGTATTTCTTCATTTCGTTCCCATTGGGCTATGGATTTCCGCCTTGGCTGCAGATGTGAATATTTCCCTCTTCAATTTGGTGGGGATGCGTATCCGCCGAGTAGAACCGCGCATGATTGTGCTGCCTCTTATCAAAGGGACGAAAGCGGGATTGGCTCTCAATGTGAATCAGCTGGAAGCCCATTACCTGGCTGGCGGGAATGTAGATAATGTGGTAGATGCTTTGATTGCAGCCCATCGAGCACAAATCGATCTGTCTTTTGAACAGGCAGCAGCCATTGATTTGGCAGGACGAAATGTGCTGGAAGCAGTGCAGATGAGCGTCAATCCCAAGGTTATCGAAACTCCAACCATTTCTGCGGTAGCGAAAAATGGCATTGAGCTGAAAGTCAGAGCCAGAGTGACAGTTCGTGCGAACATTGACCGTCTGGTCGGCGGGGCAGGGGAAGCCACCATCATTGCCCGTGTCGGCGAAGGCATTGTTACCACCGTAGGTTCTTCGGAAAAGCATACCGATGTATTGGAAAATCCAGACCATATTTCTAGAACGGTCCTCGGAAAAGGGCTTGACTCCGGCACCGCCTTTGAAATTCTGTCTATTGATATCGCCGATGTGGATGTAGGTAGAAATATTGGTGCCCAGCTGCAGACCGACCAGGCCGAAGCCGATAAGCAGATTGCCCAGGCAAGAGCCGAAGAACGTCGTGCTATGGCCGTGGCGAAGGAACAGGAAATGCGTGCCTATACCCAGGAAATGCAAGCCAAAGTGGTGGAATCCCAGGCAGAAGTGCCGAAAGCCATGGCAGATGCACTGCGTCAAGGCTACTTGGGTGTCATGGATTATTACCAGATGAAAAATATCGCCGCTGATACGGAAATGAGAGAAAGTATCTCTGGAGATAAGAAGTAAAACGGTTAGTGGAAACATGGCGTCAAAGGGTTCTGGTTGTGGTGATAGGGCTAGCGGAAACATGGCGGTAGAACCTTAATCATAGGGTTCTGGTCGAGATGGTACGGCTAGTGGAAACATGGCGGCAGAACCCATAATCAGAAGGTTCTGGTTGTGATGTTATGGCTAGCGGAATCATAGCTACAGAACCCATAATCAGAAGGTTCTGGTTGAGATGTTACGGCTAGCGGAAACATGCAGCAGAACCCTTAATTAGCGGGTTCTAGTCGAGATGATACGGCTATCGGAATCTTGCCAGCAGAACCTTTAATCAGCAGGCTTTTATCGAGATGAAAGCATAGAGGAAAAAATATGGACTTTGATTTCATACAAATCATTTTCTTCTTGGTGTGGGGCTTTTTCCTTTATAAGGCGGTGTTTGGCGGAAAGCGCAGGGGGCAACCTATGCCGCCTTTGCCGGAGGAGCCAAAGGAACCGCTTCCAAAGGAGAAGCCGCTTCCGATTCCGACACAGACTACAGCAGAGGAGACAGATTCTTCCTCCTATGATTATGAGAAATTGAGGAAGAAGATTCTCACTTCCTGGGGAAAAGGCGCGCCAGAGGAAAAGAAAGAAACGGTCATAGTGACCAAAGCAGAGAAGAAAGAAAAGGCTTTGCAACCCGTTTCTGTTTCTGCTAAAATAGAAAAACAAGTAAAACCAACTCTAAAAAAGGTGCATATTTCACCGGCCATTCGCAGAGAAGAACAGCGTGTGAAGGCCCTGGTGCATCAGGAGCATCGTCACAGCGAAGCGGAACTGGCTGCTTTTTCGGCTATTTCTTCGAAACAAAAGGAAACGCCGCAAAAGAAATGGACCCAGGAAGATGCTAAACAATGGTTGGTATACGATGCCATTTTTGGGCCGCCCCGTGCTAAGCGGCCTTGGGGGATAGAACGGAGATCCTGCCGATAAATCAGGTTTTCTTTAGAATTTCAAATGGGATTTCAGGTGATAATAGACATGGATACGTTTAAAGAAGAATTATACGGGAAAGTATTGTGGGAATGTTATCGGTCCAAAGTATATATCGTGCTGTTATCATTGATGTATGTAGCCATCAGTGTGGGGGCTATCGTGGGTGCTATCGTTTATGGCATGGCCTATTGGCTCTTGGCAGCCGTGGTGGTGCTCTTCGCTTTGTGGCGTATCAATCGGGTCCATCATCCGGTGGCACTGATCTGTGAAAGACGACTGCTGGTAGCGGTTCCTTGGTCATTTTTTAATTTTGATTATTACATCACGTTCCAGGCGTTGTACATGCCGGTGGAATATAAAGATGTGGCTGGCATATCCAGTCATTGGGACCGGCTCTATATCGGTGCTCCCTCTGTGGGCGGCTTGGTAGCCCTTCCGGTGCAGCTGGCCTATGTGTCCGGTTCCGATAAGGCAGGACTGGAGGATTGGCTGGAAGCGAAACGGAGGGAACGGTGACTGGTAGCTGGTGACTAGGAAACATGCTGCTATTTGTGCGGTGTCAAATAATTAGCTCTTAGCTTATGGTGTTTAGACAGCTAGGAGCTTTTTTCTATTTGTGCTATGGGTTTGAGGTGGTGGCTGGTCATTTATTCACTT
>DBLC01000180.1:0-2421 GCA_002297935.1 Dialister sp. UBA734 | reverse complement strand
AGTGGTGGAAGGGGCGCACATAATTTGGAAGCGCCCCAATACCCATTTTTATAAAAAAACTAAATCGATGCGAGGCTATTTGCAAAACTTGTGTAAATCTGTGCATGATTGATTCGTGCATTTGTGCAATATTTTTCAATAAATACAAGTTGTGTGAATTAATGACCATCCACTAAGGTATACTTTCCTAGTTCATCATCAACAAATGATAGGTTATGAAAGTGTCGTTGGTTTAAGGCTTAAATGGAGAATTTTAAATCCTTAACCCTAAAAACGCAAATCCTAGTCACGAGTCACCAGTCACTAGTCTACCAAAAAATTTCCCAATCCTATTGATTTCACAGATTCTGTATGGTAACATAGTGGCAATGTTTAAATACCATGAGGTGAAATGAAAAAATGGCTGCTAAAATTACTTACACAATTCAAGAAGAATTAGGCGATTTGTCTGTGGCTTCCAATGGCTGGAAAAAACAGTTGACCTATACGAGCTGGAATAACCGGGGCGAGAAATTTGACCTTCGTTCTTGGAATGATGACCATACCGCAATGACAAAAGGTCTGACATTGACGAAGGATGAATTGATGAAACTCCGCGATATCTTGAACGAAATTGATTTTGATAAATATGAATAAGATTCCTAGCGAGGAAGGCTCTCCAGATGGAGGGCCTTTTGGCGTATATGGGACATTTTAGGCAGGCCAATATTTTTTGGTATGATATACAATAGTTTTATTTGACGATAGGCAATAATTAAAGAGCAGTGAGAAGTTAGAAGTAAGAAGTGAGAAATGGTGGTTGCGGCGCACACATTATATAGTGCCGCAGCATATAATCATTTGGTGACTGGTGACTGGTGACTAGGAGTTGTAAAGTCTCGGTCATTGGTCAATGGATTCGTGATTGTTGTTAGTCGTTTGTTGCTGGAATTTAAACATCTGATAACAAACAACAGTGAGTGCATAAAATGAATGATCATCCATTAGATGTGATTTTGAAAGGAGAATATTTGTGAATATTTCTGAAATGAAACAATCCCGCACGGGACGGGCTTTGCTGGTTGGCGGCGTGGGACTGCTTGTGAATTTTATATTGGGGTCTGTGAAGCTCTTTGCGGGTTGGCAAAGTGGGTTCTTGTCTGTCATGGGCGATGGGTTCAACAACATCACCGATATGGGGTCCGTGCTTCTTTTGATGATGACGTTTTACTATGCAGCGAAACCGTCGGACAAGGAGCATCCTTTTGGTCACGGTCGGTTGGAATACATCAATTCCACGGTCATGGCGGCAGTGATTCTTTATGTAGGGATTACGCTCATGACCGAATCGGTACAGAAGATTATCCATCCGGAAGATACGAATTTCACCCCCTTTGTGGCAGGAATTCTGATCTTCGGCTTGGTGGGAAAACTGTTTCTAGCCTGGTGGTATAAAAAAGCCAGCCGAGATTTACAGTCCGATTCCTTCTTGGCATACAGTGCGGATTCGTTGTCAGATATGCTGTCTACTTCCGGTGTTTTGGTGGCCACGCTGGTGGAATATTTCATGGGATACCATATCGATGGGATCATGGGGACACTGATGTCCCTGTTCATCCTGTGGACCGGCTATGGCATTTTGAAGCAGGCTTTGAACTCCATCCTGGGAACCAAGCCAGATGCAGAAGTGTATGAAAAAATCAAAGAATGCATCCTCTCTTGTCCCGGCGTGTATGGGGTCCATGACCTGATTGTCCATGATTATGGTCCAGAAAATCATTTTGCTACGGCCCACGTGGAATTGGACAGCAATCTGAACTTGGTAGAAAGTCATGAATTATCGGAAAATGTCATGACGGTGCTGCGAGAGAAATTGCATATCCAGGCTACCATCCACGCGGATCCAAAAGCGGTATCCAATCCACGGGAAGAAGAATATCGCCGCGATTTGGAATCTGCTATTTATCGAAGCGGGCTGCCCCTGGGGTATCATGATTTCTTTGTAGAAGAAAAAGAAGGAAATATTGACTTGTCCTTTGAATTGACACTCAAAGGGCCTTGCAAGAAGAAGGATGAAGAAATCTATGAAATATTGCTGGGACAGCTGAAGAAAATCAATCCGAACTATCACGTAGAAATGATGGTGGACCGCAACTTCATCAGCGGGAAAGTCTATGGGGATAGTAAAGAAGGACTCATTGAAGCGGAAAATGCAATGAAAAATGAGAAGTGAGTAATGAGAAATGAAGGAAAGGGTTAGCCCTACGGGCAGGTTATTTTTTGATTATTTCCTTTTTCAAACATTGCGCATCTCCCTAAATCAAAAAGGGTATAAAGGGTATGAGATCATCGGTTATCTCATAACCTTTTATACCCTTTTTAACCTGCCCGAAGGGCTAACCTTCTTTAACATGCAATGCTATTAAGTTAAGCGAAATATGT
>DBLC01000100.1:5163-7285 GCA_002297935.1 Dialister sp. UBA734 | reverse complement strand
AAGTATTTTGGATGGAATGGGACTGCGTGCTGGTGACTGGTAGACTGGTGACTGGAAATATACGAGACTTCGCTAGTGTCACAGCGGCTAGCTCTTAGCTGCTGGCTGCTAGCCGGCTAGTGGCTAGAAGCTAGTAGCCAGTAGCTGTGACACTAGCGGAATCTTCAAATTTCCTAGTCACCAGTCACGAGTCACCAGCTCCCCAATCTATTTCGTTGCCATGGCAGCATTACATTTTTCTTGCCCATTCATCTCTCCCCTTTCCATGGAAAGGGGAATTGCCCGAAAGGGAATTACATAGCACGTTCAAAGCACATCTTCTTTTACGAGAGGGTGTGCTTTTTGTGCGTTTATGAGTGACTGGTGGACTAGTGACTAGTCATCGATGATGAAACAATGATACAATGAGGACAGAAGGTGCCACTTATATTTCTATGGCGCCATGAACGAGTAATGTCATTCCGTTAAGGATTTGCGTTAGTAGGTACGATTCCGAAAGTGTTTACAAAGGTACAAAAGGTTCTAAAGATACAAAAGATTCTTAGGGGGCCTTAGAACCTTCAGAACCTTTTGAACCCTTAGCACCTTTACCCCGAAAGGAATCATCGCATATTTCGCTAACGTAATGCCATGACATGAACGTGTGGGTGCTACAACCCACAGCTCGTAAGAAACAACTAACCAAAGGAGGCGTGAACATGGGGTTAATCAAAGCAGCCATGGGTTCCGTAGGGGGCGTACTGGGGGACCAGTGGAAAGAGTTTATTTACTGTGATTCCTTAGATGCGGATACCTTGATGGTGAAAGGGCAGAAGCGAACCAGTTCGTTTGGCCGCAGTTCCAATACCAGCGGGGAAGACAATATCATTTCTAATGGGTCCCGCATTGCGGTGGCCGTGGGGCAGTGCATGATGATTGTGGAACAGGGCAAAGTGGTGGAACTTTGCAATGAACCAGGCGAATTTGTGTACGACAAATCCACAGAACCATCTATTTTCACCGGGGATCTCAAGACCGGCGTGATGGATATGTTTAAGAAAATGGGCGAACGTTTCACCTTTGGCGGCGATACGGGCAAAGACCAACGGGTGTACTATTTCAACATGAAAGAAATCATGGGAAATAAGTATGGTACCCCCAGCGAAGTGCCGTTCAAATCCTTTGACAATGTGACCGGTCAGGTCTTGACTATGCGGATTCGCTGCTTCGGAGAGTACAGCTATCACATCATGGATCCTCTCCTTTTTTATACCAATGTAGCAGGCAATGCGGCCGATCGATATGACAGAAGCAACCTGGACTCCATGCTTCGCACAGAACTTCGGACGGCTCTGCAGCCGGCTTTTGCGAAGCTGTCTTCTTTGAAAATCGACTATACGGAACTGCCAGGTCACACCATGGAACTGGCCGATGCCTTGAATGACATTCTGTCCAAGAAATGGAGAGACCTCCGTGGCATCGAAATTGTTTCCTTTGGGGTGGACAGCATCAAAGCCAATGAAGATGATGAAGCGAAACTGCAGAAAATCCAGATGGGCCTTTCCATGTCCAATCCGAACATCGCCATGGGTGTCATGGCGGACGCCACCGCGGACGCTATGAAAATGGCGGCCTCCAACGAAGGCGGCATGGGAGCTGCTATGGGATTCATGGGCATGAACATGGCAGGGAATGCTGGCGCTGGCATGTATAACCAGATGGCGGTCCAACAGCAAGCCATGGCAGCCCAGCAAGCACAAATGCAGCAGGCTTCCATGCAGCCACCTGCATCGTCGCAGCCCGTTGGTTGGACTTGTTCTTGTGGGCAGACAGGAAATACAGGGAAATTCTGCATGAGCTGCGGTAAACCAAAAGAAGAACCAAAACCAGCCGGAGAGACTTGGGATTGCTCTTGTGGTAAAAAAGGAAATACAGGAAAATTCTGCGCCGAATGTGGCAAACCCAAACCGGCGGAAGTGGTGGGCTGGACCTGTCCTTCCTGCCATACGGTGAATCAGGGAAAATTCTGTATGAACTGTGGGGCGAAAAAGCCGGTTCTGTAGCGATGACAAGGCTAGAGGAGCATAGAGAAGCGGTGTGCATCAAAAGGTTCTGTAGCGATGGCAAGGCTAGAGGAGCATAG
>DBLC01000100.1:0-5048 GCA_002297935.1 Dialister sp. UBA734 | reverse complement strand
CAGCGGTGGCAAGGCTAGAGGAACATGGAGATGCAGTGTGCATCAAAAGGTTCTGCAGCGATGGCATGACTAGCGGAACATAGTGATGCACTGGATAATAAAAGGTTCTTGTGCAGAGGAAATCGTTAGGTTTCAAGTTGCACGTGAACCTTGTGACGCAGGAAAACGTATCAGTTGATGATAGCGAAAAGAGTTTCAACAGAACCTTGTGACGCAGGAAAATGTGCCAGCTGATGATAGCGAAAAGAGTTCCAACAGAACCTTGTGACGCAGAAAAAGGTACCAGTTGATGATAGCGAAAAAAGTACCAACAGAACCCTATATTTCCTAATTCCTAGTCACCAGTCACCAGTCCCTAGTCACTATAACCTAGAAAATGAGGTGAAACGAAATGCCTGATACATCTGTCAGTTACACCTGTCCGAATTGCGGAGGGCCTTTGGACTTTGACCCGAAGGATCAGAAAGTGGTCTGTCCTTACTGCGATACGGAATTTGAAGTGAAAACCATAGAAGACCTATTTGCCAAAAAACAAGCCCAAGCGGTGGAAGCGGAAAAGGCAAAGGAAGCCAAATGGGAGACCCAAGCGGCCGGCGGTCAGTGGAGTGAGGAAGAAGCGGCTCATATGAAAGCGGTGGTTTGCTCTTCCTGCGGTGCAGAAATCGTATGCGATGAAAACACCATGGCTACCGAATGTTGCTATTGCGGCAATCCCACCATGATGCCGGCGAAATTTACTGGCATGTTGAAACCGGATTTTGTGATTCCTTTCAAGAAAACCAAGGAAGAGGCCGTGGCGGCACTCAAAGAATTTTACAAAGGAAAAACGCTCTTGCCGAAAGCCTTTACGGCCAACAATCGAGTGGAAGACATCCAGCCTATGTATGTGCCGTTTTGGCTCTTCGATGCCGCGGTGAAGGCCGATGCCTCGTTTCGTGCCGAAAGTGATAATATCATCGACACCCCTGACGAGACCATCACCGAAACCAGCGTCTACCGGTGCGATCGCAGCGGACACATGCATTTCTCCAAAATTCCCGTGGACGGCAGCACAAAAATGGACGATACCTACATGGAAAGCATTGAGCCCTTCGATTACAGCGAATTGGTTCCTTTCAGCGCCGCCTATTTCACTGGCTACCTGGCAGACAAATACGACGTGGATGCGGAGGCGTCAGAACCCAGGGCGGAGAAACGCATCGAAGCCAGTGCTATCGGTGTGCTGCAAGACACGGTGACCGGCTACAGCCGCTGTCATGTGGAAGACCATGTGGTGCAGAAAGAAGGAAATAAAGTGGTCTATGCCATGGCGCCGGTGTGGATTCTCACCACCAGATACGAGGGAAAGCCGTATACGTTTATGATGAATGGACAGACCGGAAAAATGGTAGGGAGCCTGCCCTATGACAACATGAAATCCTTTCTGTACATGGGAATCACCACGGTCATTCTACTTCCGATTTTGTATTATCTCATGAAAATTCTCATGATTTTCGCATAAGGAGGCGCTACCATGAAACGATTGACCCAATGGTTACTGGTATTATTCGCTATGGTAGCCTTCCTGGTGGGACCTACCGCCATGGCGGAACCGTTGTCGCTCATCGACGACGCCCATCTCTTGACCGATAAGGAGCAGGACGAAGTGGAAAACACCCTAAAAGCGGTGGAGAAAAAGCACCATGTCCGTCTGGCGGTGGTGACTATCGACTCCTTAGATGATGTGGACGCAGTGAACGTCAAAACACCGAAAGAGTTTACCGATTGGGCGTTGGATATAGAATTTCATGATGGGGAAAAAGGAAATATGGTACTCACCCTCATCATGGACAGTCGGGATTGGACCATTTCCACAGACAAACCGATGAGGCAGAAAATCACCGATGGCGCCGCCATTGACCACCTGTCTGATGCTTTCCTGTCGGATTTGAAAGACGGACACTATGCCAGTGCATTCAAAAACTATGCCGGTCGGGCCGACGATATGCTGACTTATTACGAAACCGAAGGAGAAGCCTACGATCCGGACGATGAGTTCGACTACATTTATTTTGGATTGGCCGTTCTCTTTGCCCTGGCCGGTGGATTCGGCCTGCGTCAGCACCTGATCGCTCAAATGAGCAATGTCAGACCCGCCCTGGTGGCCGACGCCTACCTGGATAAAGACAGCTTCGCCCTTACCCACGAAAGCGACACCTTCCTCTTCATGAACGTCACTCGCGTCAAGAAAGAACATCATGATAGAGACAATGACAACAGCTCCGGCGGTGGCAGCAGTCACGGAGGTGGGGGAGGAAAGTTCTAGTTTTGGGTGACTCGCGACTGGTGACTAGGGATTGGTAGCTAGGCCCTAGGGACATCGAATGTGCCTCTAGCCTAAAAGGTTCTCAAGGTTCTCAAGGTTCTAAGGGTTCTAAAGGTTCGCCGAACGTGTCTCTTGCCGAATCCGTCATTTCGACCGATGGGATTTGTGCGAAATGACATGGTAGGGCAGTTCGGTACTATGTTAGACAGAAGTGGAGAAATCCCAAACCTCTAGCGGAATTCCATCCAGCTGAACCTAGCCTAAGCCGTCATTTCGACCGATCGTATTTGTGCGAAATGAAACAAAAGATATGAAATGAGATGTGCCCCTGAGTGGAGAAATCTCAGCGACACTAGCGGTAAGGGCTTAAAGACTCAGGTCGTAGTGGGTTATTTCAGCAAATAGGCATATCAGTTAGTGTCTGGTCAGTAACTCACCTTTGAAAAATAAGAAGTATGTATCATTACTGTGTTACACAGGCGGTATAAAACTCGTTCCCCCTTGGAGAAGGGGGAATACAAGGGGGATAGACGCTTTTAGCGGGATAAAATTCCCTGTTTAGCAGGTGAACAATGAACTATCATCCGCTAGTGATGAATTATGCCCCTTCGGGCCATTTCTATCCCCGGCTTCGCCGCCCCTTCTCCAAGGGGCTACACGCTAGGGAAACTACTATCCACTAAGTTAAAGGCACGTTCGAGGCCCCTCAGAACCTTCAGAACCCTCAAAAGCTTTTTCATCATGAAAACTCTATCGGATTCATGCTAATTGACTCCAACAACCATTTACCCATACATAAAGGAGACATTCAATGAAACGTTCTTTCAAAAAATTGGCCCTAGCGGTGGCGGTTTCTTTGGCCATGCCGCTGGCGGCTTATGCGGATATTGTGATTTTACATACCAATGATACCCATTGCGGCATCAGTCGAAATCTGGGATTTGCTAAAGTGGCCCAGGCGAAGAAGGACTTGCAGAAAGACAATCCGGCGGTGATTCTGGCCGATGCGGGTGACGCCATTCAGGGGGAACCGGTGGGAAAGCTCTCTCAGGGGGAAGCGATTCTTTCGATCATGAATGCCGTAGGATACGATTTCCAAATCCCCGGCAATCACGAATTTGATTATGGCATGGAACGGTTCTTGCAGCTGGCACCGGAATCGAAAGCGGGCTACTACAGTGCCAATTTCACAAACCTTCGCACAGGACAACCTGTATTTCCTGCTTACAAAATGTTCACTTTAGATGGCAAGAAAGTGGCCCTGATCGGTGTGACCACGCCAGAAACACTGGTATCGTCCAGCCCGAAATCATTCAAAGATGATACAGGAAACTGGATCTACGGATTCCAAGAAGATGAAACTGGTGAAAAATTGTACCAATGCATCCAAAAAGTAGTCAACCAAGTGCGGACCCAGGGGGCGGAGTACGTGGTTCTCGTGGGCCACCTGGGAACCAATGGGGCCATTCCGGTCTGGTCCAGTCCGGCAGTGATTGGTCACACCTATGGAATCGACGCGGTTATTGATGGACATTCCCATGAACAGTATTCCAAAGTATTGACCAATCAAAAAGGCCAGCCGGTGGTTTTGGCACAGACTGGCACGAAACTGGAGACGTTGGGGAAAATCACCATTCATGACGATGGACATATTTCTTCCGAACTTTTGAAAAACCTATCAAATGAAGACCCAAAGGTAGCCCGGCTGGTGCAAACAGAAAATGAAAAAGTCGAAAAAGCTCTGTCTGTCAAAGTGGGCGAAGCGACGGTGGATTTCGTCACCGATATCGGCGGCGTGCGCCGCATTAGAAATGGAGAAACGAACCTGGGCGATCTCTGTGCTGATGCGATTTTGGAAGAATTTCACGTGGACGGGGCCCTCATCAATGGCGGTGCCATTCGAGACAAATTGCCCAAAGGGGAACTGACCTATAAAACCGTCATGACAGTGTATCCTTTTGGAAATATGATGTGTGTCCGTCAAGTGACAGGCCAGCAAATCCTGGACGCCCTGGAAGTGGGAGCCATGATGGAACCAGAAGAAAACGGCGGCTTCCTGCAAGTAGCGGGCATGACCTACACCATCGACACCACCATTCCGTCGGCAGTGAAATTGGATGCCAAAGGCGATTTCCAAGGCGTATTCGGCCCAAGGCGGGTAAAAGACGTGACCATTGGCGGAAAACCACTGGACCCGACAGAAGACTATCGTATCGCTGGCAACGCCTATCTCATGAAAGACGGCGGCAACGGAATGACCATGTTCCAAGACTCGTACCTCTTGCGAGATGCGGATGTGTCGGACATGGAAACCTTGGTTCATTACATCCAGGCCCATGGAAATACTATCGGGGAAGGCTATGAAAATCCAGAAGGACAAGGGAGAATTACAATTAGGAATTAGGAATGAGAAATGAGGAATGTTGGAAGGGGCGCGCAAATTATGTAGCGCCCCGTTTTTTATTGGCAGTTGTTGGTTAACTGTTAACAGTTAACCGTAAACCGGGAACCGTGAACCAACAACCGCCAACCAACAACTGCCAACTGCCAACCAGTATGCTATAATATGAAAGACTACTACGAAATACAATGTCATTAAGTTATGTGAAATATGCGATGGTTTCTGCTGGCATAAAGGTTGCTCAAGTCACTCAAGTTTCTCAGGTTTCTCGAATGAGCTGAAAATGCTAGGGAAACGCTGATTTAATCAAAGAGTCTGGAATTATATGAATTTTTATCCAAA